>JAFWNO010000034.1 GCA_017510305.1 Candidatus Saccharimonadota bacterium
GGCGTCTATACCGGTAGTTATATCCAGACATCCATCACCGACAAATGTTTGAATTCCGGCATCCTTATCGAACAAGATTGTAATCGTACTGTTTATGGCTCTTGGGCCGAGTACGAAGCCATCGCTAGAGGCCCTATTACTAATTTCGCTTCTGCTTCCGGCTACGGCTTCTCATCTACGCCTGACCCCCACGGTGGTGGTGGCCGCGCTGGTGGCATTTCCAAGAGTACCTATAATGATCCTTATAATTATTCTCACGCAACCATCTCTAATAACGGTAGCGCCGGCGCCATCAGCGCAAACTTAGGCCTTTCTAATATCGGCGTAGATGACGCCTTCCTTGCCCGCATCATCTCTCGCTATGGCTCGACTACTGGAGGCTACGATAGTTGTAATATTGGCCCTATAGACGAGTGGCAAGTCCGCAATGCTCCAGGCCGCGTCCTTACGTTCCGCTGCCCAGGTACCGCCAATATTAATGGTAACATTATCACTGGCCACGATTACTACTCGAAAATAGACGAGATTCCACAAGTCATCATTATCGCCAACGATATCAATATTAATTCCAACGTCACCGAGGTAGACGCCTGGCTTATTGCCACAAATAATACCAATATTGCTACTGGCTCTATTAACACTTGCCCACAATTCTCGAGAGGCACCACTTCCAGCGCCTCTGGCCGAGATTATCGTATTCATGATGATGCCTGCACTAACCAGCTTACTATCAATGGCCCCGTCATCGCCGGCCGCGTCTATCTCAATCGTACCTCTGGCGCTTACCCAGGCGACAATTCCATCGAGCCAGCCGAAGTCTTTAATCTTCGTGCCGACGCCTACCTCTGGGGCTATAGCCAGTCCGAAGATTTCCACCAAGCCGTCACTACTTATACCCGCGAAGTCGCTCCACGTTATTAAAATAAGCATAACTGTGATATAATAAGAGTATGAACAGGTCGGGCTTTACTATTATTGAAGTTACCCTTGTGCTTGCTATATCTATGTTTCTTTTTGTAGGTGTTATTGGTGGCACCAATGTCAATATCACTCGCCAGCGTTACAATGATTCTGTCAATAGTTTCGCCGAATTTTTACGTAGCCAGTACTCCGAAGTCATCTCCACGGAAAATACTCGCGACGATCGCATTAGCAATACTTCTCCTTGCACTCTCACCAGCAAGCAAGCCGCTGGCAACGGTTCCGGCAGTAATGTCGAAACTGGCCGCTCCAATTGTCTCATCTATGGCAAATTGATTACCTTTAACGAAGAAAACAACCCTGCCAAAGTTTATTCCTACGACATCATCGGTGACGCTAAAACATCAAACGACCTCGAGGCTCTTAATAAAGCTGTCCGCAAGAATTCCAGCCACCCATATCACGGTATCTCTAACGATACAATTCTTTCTCTAGTCAATCTCAACGCAGACGTCCTCACTGCCCGCAGCACTGGCAGCGGCTGCCAAATTATCCCCGCAGGCAATACCTCCACTTACGAACTTCCCTGGGGTGCCTACATTCAGACCACCAATCATCCTACCATGCAAAATTACACCGGCTCTATTCTTATCGTACGCTCGCCTCTTTCTGGCGCCATTAATACTTTCCGTCTAAATAGTGTCGTTTCCGTTCAATCTCGCCTGCGCAACCCTTATATCGCTGCCGAGTACTGTAATGCCAATAGCGACGCGCGCGTCAACGCTTATAATAATGGCAGCCTGCGTTCCTTCCTCTCTGCCACCGGCAGTAATGCACCTTCATTTGGCAACGCTTCCACTGGTACCGTCGCTGAGTTCTGTATCAATTCTGATGATGTCTTTGCCCTTGCCAGTAATGGCCGTCGCATGGTTAGCATCGCTTATGATGGGTATAACGCTTCCGCCGTTAAAGTTTACAATCAAGACGATGGAGAAAACAAATGTCAGTAAAACTTAAACGCGGCGACACCCTCATCGAAGTAATGTTTGCCATCGCCGTTTTTGCTCTTGTTGCACTTCTTTCCATCACTATTATGAATACTGGCATCACCATGGCCGAGACTTCCCTAGAAAACACCATGACTAGAAACGAAATCGATTCCCAAGCCGAGGCTCTCCGCTTCTTACAGAATTCTTATCTTTCCGAAAAAGAGCTAATCGCCAGCGAGCAGCAATATCGTGACATCTGGCAGAAGATCACCAATCTTGCCGTTTCTGGCGCCGACATCGATAAGCTTCCAGCCAATTTTGATTTTGGTTCTGGCTTTACGGGCTGCGATGCTTTTTATAGCAGTGCTAATTCAGTTAATATTTACAGCGGTACGCTTAATGCTTTCATTATCAATACTCGCAAAGTCACCAACGATTTCAACCAAACTGTCGTTGTTGCCAAGAATAATCGCAATATGTTTGCTCCCGCCACGCTCAACCCTCGCATCCTCTTTAGAAATAATTCTTCTTCCGTCAACGACGAAAATACCAATATCTCCGAAAGTTATTCCACTACCAATCCTTACAACAATGTCCAGCGCGTAGAAGGGCTGTGGGTCATTGCCGTCCGATCCAATGCTTCTACAAATCGTTCCGCAAGTGAATATTACGATTTTCATATCCGTAGTTGCTGGTATGCCCCAGGTCAGGACAATCCCAGCACTATTGCCACCATCATTCGTTTATATAATCCAGATTTTGTAAAGTAGGGCACCATGAAGAAAGTAAACACTAAAAAAGGTTACACTATCGTCGAGATCACTCTAGCTATGGCCTTTATTGGCGTACTTCTCGTCACCATCGCCACCATCGTTTTAAATATTATTTCTATTTATCAAAAGGGCCTATCTCTCCGCGCGGTTAATTCCACCGGTAGGGAATTAGTCAGCGAGTTTACCAGCGCCATCCAGTCCGCACCTATCAAGAATATCCCTAGTCTCTGTACCTCATATTCTAATGCCAGCGCTCGCGACCGCTGCAATGCCGATAAGGGCCAGAAGATTGTCTATCAGCAAAATGCCAGCAGCCGCACTATTAGCCTCGCCACAGAAAATGCCCTTTCTAGCGATTCTGCTTCTACTCATATCGCCAATCCTCCTACTCATGGCGCCTTCTGCACCGGCCGCTACTCCTTCATTTGGAACACTGGCTATGTTCTAAATGATAGTTACAATCTTAGCAATGAGCGTGCCAAGTTTACCTATAAAGTTGGCGGAGCTTCTCGCACAATTCGCGATTTTCGCCTCATCCGTGTCGAGGACGAAGGTCGCAACATCTGCCAAAATAATATCGATACTAATACTTACTACCTCAAGACTAACAATGAATATTTCCTTGATAATGTAGCCTCAGATAGTATGGTTTCCGCCGATTTCTTAAAAGGCAGCGACGATAATCTTGCCCTCTATGATTTTCAAGTTTTTGTACCCACTCAGCATCATATCACTGCCCACTCTTATTATTCTGGGACGTTTATCCTAGCTACGCTTCAGGGAAATGTTAACATAAAAACAACCGGCAACTTTTGCAATACTGTCCCTGATGATTTGAACACCGACTTCGCATATTGTGCGATCAATAAATTTAATTTCGCCGCCCAGGCGACAGGAGAACTCAATGAAAATGAGCAAAGAGAACAACGCCGCAACTAAAGTAAAGAAAGGTGCCGCTTCACTCTATGTAGTAATCTTTACAACATTACTCTTAGGCGTTATTACCTTGAGTTTTATTAGGATTATCCTTTCTGAAACTACCCAAACTAGCAACACCGATCTTTCCCAGTCTGCCTATGATTCCGCTCTTGCCGGCGTTGAAGATGCCAAAGTTGCTATTCTCCGCTACCACGATTGTCTCTCTGGTCGTGCCACTAATGATTGTAGCCGAATTATCAGCGCTATGCAAAAGGGTATCGAAAGCCAAAGTTGTGACGTTGTTCGCGACACTCTCGGCCGCACCGCCAATACTACTGATGGTAAGCAGGAAGTTATCATTCAAGAGTCTAGCACCGGCAGCGATAATGGCGGCAACAAATCCACCTCTCTTCTTCAGGCTTACACTTGCGTCAAGATTGCTGAGGAGTTAGAAGATTATCGCTCCACCATTAGCAATAATTTCCGCACTCGCATCTTGCCTCTCCGCACTAGTCGCATCAATGATGTTAACTATATTACCTTCAAATGGTATTCCAACATTAACGGTAGCGCTAGCAGTCTAAACTACCTGCCGAATAGCGATAGTCGCTTCTACTTCCCGAGTAATAATTCTAAATATTCTCCACCAGTCGTATCTGTAGAATTTATCCAAGCCGGCAATAGTTTTAGACCAAACGAGGATTTTAACGTACCGTCCGGCAGCAAGACTAATCGCGCTGAAGCCTTCCTTTATCCAGTTTCTTCGGGCGGCATTAATAGTATCAGTGCTGATTCTTTTGCTAAGACCGGCAATAAAATGACTGACGATTCTGGCACTGGCGGCAATTCCAATCGTCTTTACAAAATTACTTGCGATGGCTTTAATAATGGCCGCGAATTTGCCTGCGAAACTACTATCTATCTACCTCAGCCCATCAATGGTAACCGCAGCAATAATGCCGCCTTCCTTCGTGTAGACTTACCTTATGGTGATCCTATCACCGATTTCGCCGTCCAAATGTATGATTACGCCGGCAATGAAATAAAATTTGAAGGTGTTCAAGCTAGTATCGATTCTACCGGGCGTGCCAATGACCTCTATCGTCGTATCGAATCCCGTGTAGAATTAGTTGATGTATACTATCCATATCCAGAGTTTGCTATTCAATCAGATGGTACTAGTGGCAACGATGCTATCATAAAGGATTTTTATTCCACTTGGAACTGCTGGTACTCTAATAACGGCGCCTACGACAGTTGCCCAAACAATAGTAAATAATATCCTCTTGACGGATATGCTCATCTGCGATATAATAATATAGTACTTTTATATTATATCGCGGGATAGAGCAGCCTGGTAGCTCGTTTGGCTCATAACCAAAAGGTCGTTGGTTCAAATCCAACTCCCGCCACCAAGTTGAGGGCACAAGCTGCCCCCCCAGTTTGCGCCCTCAACTTGGTGTTATAAAAAGTATATAAAGATTCGCCAGCTTCCACTATAGCGGCGAATTTTTATTTTTTCTAATACTTTCTTAATGGCAGATAGATGGCTAAACAAATTGCAAACAGTATTACTGTCGCCACCATCACTATTATACTTACAGATAAGAAGTTCCCGTCCATCTCTCCATTCACAATCGTCCCAGACACTGTGGCTATCCCAGGGCGATAACTAGATTCTCCCAGTGGCTGTACATATGTGCTACTAACTCCGTTCTCCGAGCTTCCATCTTTAGATACTACCGCTATTGTTGGCGTTTCTTTCTGCTGGTATGCTACCATTGTGCCGCTCGTAATATAGCCATTTTCGCCAGAATCATCTCTAAGTCCGACAGACAAAGTATTATTGATAGTATTCGTCTGACTATCTTCTGGTGCAATATAAAAACGGAAATAAACTGAATTTGTTTCTGACCCAGCCTTGCTAATTGGCAAATCTTCAGTAAGTTTAAACGCCTCTTTACTTTTAGATGGTCGAGTTAAGCCAATTTGCTTCCAAGAATCATCGTCATTTGGTGTATAAGAATATTCCAAAGATTCCCCAGACAGCTTCATATAGCCGTCTTCGTCCGACCCATCGCTTATCATATATGACGCTAGATGTGTCACATACAGGCTATCCTCTGGATCTTCGTTAGTTACTCGCGCGGTATATTGTATATACTTACCACCATTTGGTATTGTTGCCGATAGGGAACTGCTTGCTGCAATGCTATTCGCACGGCTTGATTCTGTCCAGACTTTTGGTACGCCGCTCTCATCAGCAATACTCCGCGATGATATTTCTGAATTTGCTTTGAACACTATTCCTGCCACTATTGCCGACACCCCCACAAATGCCACCACCACTGCAATTTTTATAAATAGATTTGCATTATGTTTGGCCTCGGCTTTTGCTCTTCCTAGCGTCTTCGCTTTCTGCATTTCTTATCTCCCTTTCAAATTATAACTGCGCCGCAAGCCTTCTTGCAACAATCCTCACTGCTTCGCTCCAAGATGAATTTACGTGCGGCACCGTAGCAAGTTCTCCCACGAGTACGTTTAGTTTCATTGCCATCGCTACTTCCTGAATCACTACCCCAGCCTCCGGCCCCATCACTGTACAGCCTAGGATTTTACCTTGCTTATTAACAATCATCTTTACAAAGCCGCCACTAAAATCGTGCACATTTCCCACAAACATCTTCCCGTATTCAGCAATCTCGCTTATATAGCGAAGATCTCTCTTTATGCACTCGTCTTCATTTAGACCCACCGTGGCCACCGCCGGCTCCGTATCTGTCATTCGGACGTAGCCAGTATAATCTGTCACTGCTTTGCCTTTATTGATAGCGTTATTCGTAGCAATTGCTGCATCATACGCCGCCTTTTCTGTAGAGGAAATCCCACCAATTACATCCCCAGCCGCAAAGATATGCTTCGTTGTCGTGTGCAAATTCTTATCTACCTTTATTCCGTCTTTATCCATCTCTACACCAGCGTTCTCTAAACCAATTTCTACTGCCGGTTTCGTGCCTGTCGCGAGGACTATTTCGTCTACACGTAGCGCTTTCTCTTGCCCGCCCCGCATAATCACTACCTTCTTCGAAATGGCATCTTTTTCGATTACTACCGCTCTAGATTGTGGCAATACCTTTATGCCTAATTTCTCTAGATGTGCTTCCATCGCGCGGCCTACTTCCACATCTTCCTTTGGCAATATTCTCCCTGCAATCTCTACAATCACCACTTTAGATCCTAGTGCCGCCAGATACTCTGCCACTTCACATCCAGATGCTCCGCCGCCAGCTATCAAGACCGTCTTTGGAATTTGTGGCATTGTCAGCACGTCTGCTGGTGTCAAATAGTCCACCGTACTAGTCCCCGCCACGCTAGATTCATCCGGCACTACGCCTGTCGCAATCAAAATCTTCGCTCCAGTTATCACTTTGTCTGGCGCCACTGCCACTTCGTGTGCGCCTACGAAATTCGCTCTCGCTTCATAGCAGTCAATTCCTACTTCTTCAAATGCTTGCTTGCCCTTAGCATATGCTCTCTCTGTCGCTACTTCTCTCCATCTCTGTACCGCTGGGTAATTATAACGTAAATTTTTCGTCGACAAGCCAAATTTCGCACCAGTAATCGCTGCATTGTAAAGGTGCGCAAATTGTAATGCTGCTGCAAATGGCACATCTCTCGTATTCACCCCAGAGCCACCCCATTTATCCGCCTCAATAATTGCAGTTTTCTTTTTTAGGCTAGCACTCATCATCGCCGCTGCACTACCAGCTGCACCACTACCTATCACTATGTAATCGTAATCAAATCTTCCCATAATATATACTCTCTTTATATTATTTTACCACGATTTTGATAAACATATGCCAAATCTACGTTATATTTTTTTACTTCTCTTGCTACTACCCTATTTAAATCTGCTTCCGTAATCATCGTCCGCTTCTTTGCCCACTTTTCCACCTCTGTCACGACTCTATCCGCTAAAAGTTCCGCCGCCCCAAGCTGTATTCCTAAAACCTTAGATTCTCTCAGCAACTCTTCCTTTAGTTTATTCTTAGAAAATTTCATTGCCCTATCACCTTAAATGCCAATATATATATGCCAAGCACCAAGAATAGTATTCCAGACATCACCCTCAAGAAATTCTTATTTTTATTACGCCAACGCTGCACATCCACCACTGTCTTCCCATGGCGGATAGCGTATCGCAGTATGATTAGCGGCAAGATGGAAATGACTGTGTATAATACTACCGCAATCCCTCTCCACACATCCGGCAGGCAGAGAATTGCATTGGCACTCACCAACATCAATACCAGCGTAAACGGCATTTCCGCAAAACATGCCAAAAGCCCCAAAGAAAATGCTTCAGTGTCGCTTTCTGTAAGTTTTGCTCGTTTGTCAATGTATTTTGCTACGATTTTTGGCAGCCAAAGTTCCGTTGTTCGGCCACGTCGATAGTAAAAAAACCACATAATAATAGCCAATAGCACGATAACAACGGTTATGATTATAAGTGACAGGGGTGAAAGACAACCATTAGCGACTACCGCCAGTATGAAACACGCTGATGCTAAAATTAAGAAATTCATCAGTCCCACCCCTGATATAAAGCTCCCAACAAGATTTTTTGTCTTTTTTTGGACATGTTTACCAAGGCTTGCGTGATATAACAATAAGAGGCATCCTAGCCCAAGCTGCAAAGTTGCGTGCGCTACCCCTGATAACACCACAATCCCCAAATCCACTAAGTCGATCATGCTTATATTATATCACGCTAACGCTTGCGCAGCAAACGGCGTTTTGCTAGACTTGCCACCATGAAAAAGTTTCAAATTGGCTTGGCCATAACAAGTTGTCTAATATGTAATCTACTTAATGCGCTTGTTGTCTTCGCGGATGACCGTTTAGATGGCTCAGACTATCCAGTTTCAGAAACTTTTTCAGAGACACAAAATTACGGCTCGGTATCGTCGCCACTTCTCCTTAAGGCGGTTAATCCGGGCTACAGTATAGAGGGCATCCAAAACGTCGGTGAATTTATTGAGCTAATAAATCTCGCCGACGGCTCTTCTCCTCTTCCACTGGCCGGCTATGCCTTACGCTACACTACTAAATCCGGAACTATTTCTGACCTCTACGTTTTTCCGGAAGGCAGCCAAATGGTCGGCAAGACTTTACTGCTTCGGCTGGCTAGCTCACCAGAGGCCAGCCAGGCAGACTTAACCTATACCAAGACCTTGGCCTTAGACGCAGGCCCACTAGAGTTAGTTAAAGACTCGGAGGTAATTAATAGTGTCTGCTGGACGGGTGCCAGTGACTGCTTACAAAAGTTCACCAATAAATCAGGCTCTCGCACTACTATCGTTCAAGATCTTGGTACTAAGGTTTTTTCTCACGTCCCCATCGACGATTATCAGCCCGCCTTCGATGTAGATTCCCCCAGTTACCTCCCTCCCCCTGCCGACGAAGACGCCGAGCCTCTCGAGCCTAAATGTCGTGGCCTTGAATTTTCCGAGATTCTCACTTATTACGACAGCGACAAGTCCGAGCAATTCATCGAGCTATTCAACGGTTCTGATGATACTATTGATATTTTCGGCTGCGCCATCCGCTATAAAAATAAATCATATTCACTTTTCGGTACTATTGATAGTGGCGCTTACTATGTCTACCGCCCAGAGGTTACCCTTACCAAGAATCCCACTACCAAAAATATTTATGAATTAATTGATATCACTGGCGATGTCTTAGACACTCTCACCTTACCTAAAGGCCAGAAAAAGTCCACTTCCTATGCCCAGTTTGGATATCTAGACGGAGCAGAGAACTGGCTCGTCACCTACAGTCTCACCCCAGGCGAAATGAATACTTACCAGCAATATCGCACCTGCCCCGAGGGTAAAGTCATTAATGAAGAAACTGGGAATTGTGTCAAAGCCGCCACTATCGCCGAAGTTAAAGATTGCCCCGCCGGTAAATATCGAAACCCCCTCACTGGTCGCTGTAAATCCATTGAGGAAGACGGCGTTCTCGCCCCTTGTAAAGAAGGCTACGAGCGTAATCCCGAAACCGGTCGTTGCCGCAAAATCAGGAATAACGACGGCGCCGCCTACCCCCTCATCCCCACCACCGCCAGCGAAAAGACAAGTTTCATCGCCGGCCTCGCCATCTCTGCCGTCCTCGCCGTTGGTATCGCCTACATTCTCCTCCAATACCGCCCCGAAATCTCCCATTTCCTCAAAAACCACTTCAAAAGAAAGGGAAAACAATGAAGTTTTACATAAGCCCAAAACATGTGTTATAATGAGATTAGGAAACAAATTTAGCAATAGATAAAGGCATCGCTTTTATAGTATTTGAAAATTTATTATATTTCTCAAAGTCGGGAAGCAAACTACATTAAATATTAAAATGGTGTCACGAACACCTCACAATCAGTGTTTAATGTAGTTAGATGCTTATTGCTAGGTTTGTTTCCGAAGTTTCGTGGCACCATTTTAGTTGGCTCAAATACCTCCAAACTAAAATGGTGCCGGCGAGGCGAAAGGTAAAAGTAAGGAGGTCTTGCCAATGAGCAACAAACATCAACAATTAAAATTACATCAGAGTTTCATTTTTAATCCCAAGCATTATAGATTATTCGCGCTTGGGCTTTTTGCGTTTTTATGTGCGTATGTCGTCGCCAGCACTCTTACGCCCGTCCGCGAGTCCGATGCTAGCACCGTAGAAATTACCAATAATACCACAGACTATTTCATCCGTATCACTTCTGCCGATAATCTCCCAATGTCCGTAGAGGCCAAGCCCACCGGCCAGCTTGCCTATGCTGCTGATACTGTCAATATCGTCACCAATTCAGATAATGGCTATAAACTATATGTATCTACTTCCGGTAATGATAATAATATTTATCAAAACGGTAGTTCCTCCACTGCTTCAGAGGGCTATTTCCAGCCATCTACCGGTACAGTTACCTCTCCAGTTGCTCTCATTCAAAACTCTTGGGGCTTTGCCCTTAATAAAACTCAATCTACTTCCATTTCAACTGCTTTTGCTAATGCATCAGAATATGTCAATGAAACAGGCGCTCCTACCACCAGTTCCACTTGGGCCGGTGTCCCTACCTATGCCAATTCAGACCAAGCCAAGATTTCCGAATCTTCCGAGGCCAATGCTCCAGATGGTTATAATCTAGATATTTATTATGGCGTAGATGCCAGTACTACTCTTCCTGATGGTAATTATAGTACCGAGGTGACATATAC
>JAFWNO010000035.1 GCA_017510305.1 Candidatus Saccharimonadota bacterium
AAGGTGAGTCATGAAGTAATTCTTTGGGTCGCCAGTAGTCAACCACTTGCCAGCGGTCTTTTCGACGTAGACATCGCCATCTTCGGCCATCTTGGTAATAGCATCTACTGTCCAGAGCTCGCCGTCTAGGCCGGTGTTGCGCGGGTCTAGGTGAGTGAAGATTTCTGGAGTAACAAGATAGCGACCATAAGAGGTGAGGTTGCTTGGAGCATCCTCAATCTTTGGCTTCTCGACGATATTATCGAGCGTGCCCTTTGCTTCATCCTTGAGGCGGATAATGCCATATTTGTCTAATACTTCAGTAGGCATCTCTTGGGAAATGATAATAGCCTTAGCGTCTGGGTGCTTTTCGTAGCTATCAATCAAGGTCTTAACATCAGAGGTGCCAAAGACAACATCATCAGAATAGAGCACCACAAATGCTTCATCATCGCGGATAAAGGGCTTTGCGGAAGCGATTGGGGAGCCATTGCCATAAGGGAAAGATGGATCCTGCTCGATAACGGTAATCTTTGGAAAATCTAGCACCTTTTGAATTGGGGCGTAGCGGTCTTCCTTGCCCTGGGAAGCAAGCTGCTTTCTGATGCGATTGACAGAGTTATTGAAGTAATCTTCATAGATAGGCTTACCCTCGCGGGTGGCGACGATGATGATTTCCTCGATACCGGCATCGGCACATTCCTCTACGACAAGTTGCATAATGGGCTTGTTGCCGATAGGTAGCATGGCCTTTGGAATAGTCTTGGTAATTGGCAAGTAGCGGCTAGCAAAGCCGGCGTCCGTGATGATAGCTTTGGTGGGTTTCTTGTAACTCATTTTTAACTCCTTTTGTTAATTATAACACATAACACGAGCGGTGTTGAGATTTTGTATCTACTTTCTCAACGCCTGCGTTTTTGGAAAAGTAAAGGCACAAGGCCATTGACTTTTCCAAAAGCCTCCGGGATACTATTTCAAAAGTAGATGCAAAATCTTCCACCTCGCTGTTATTTGCTCTTTTTACTAGCTTTCTTTTTCTTGCTAGATACCTTCATGTGGGAGGCCTGCTCGAGCTTGTATTCTTTGGCTTGATCGCGATTGTGGACGCCATAGATAAGATTGGCAACGCCAAAAATCATCATATATGTGCCAAAGAATTGAAGGAAGGCGGTAGTAGAGAAATTGCCAGCGTTAAAGACAACGAAGCCGAGAATTGCGCCACAGATGCCACAGACCATCCAGATGAATTTATCGGTGGTGTCATCTATAGATTTAAGACTGATTAGGATTTCAAAGATGCCTCTGGCTAAAGTGTAAATAGCAATAATGGTGAGCTGAAGCGCCGTGCCTTGGCCGAGAGTAAAGAGCAGCAGGAAGGCCACGCAAATCTCAATAATGGCGATGGCAAGGTTTAACATCCAAGTCTGCTGCATGCGCGAGCGATAGATAACATTAAACATCTCGATAATGCCGAGGCCGAGCAAGACAACGCCGACTACGGTAATGAGAAAGTTAATATCTGTATTTGGAGTGAACATGATGTACCAGCCAAAGAGTAGCGAAATGATGCCTTGAAAGACATACACAAGCCAGTGGCTGTCAACATATGATTTTTTTATTGCCATAATGGTCCTTGTTTATACTTATGTTTATTATACCACATTTTAACATTTTAGGATTAGACGTGGCGGAGTTTTTTGCGGGCGGACTCAATGAGGTAAGTCTTTTTATAGGAAACGGGCTTGATGATTAAATCGTGGGCGGGGAGATATTTTAACTCCTCGCAGCCAAAGCCACGCTTAAAGACTGATACGCCGTAGAAGCGATGCTTAGTATCATCCTCGGCGACGATACCCCAGAGATTGTAGCGCTTGATGCCGCGCTCTTTGGCGTCGCGCATGGCAGTAAGGTGGAGTAGCGGTGCGCCAGACAGTTTGGTGCCGAGCTCGGTAGAGGCGCCGTAGTGATAGCTTGCTTCATTACCATAGAATATCATCATATTTTGGGCAAGAATTTCATCGCCATATTTGGCGGTATAGATGACAGCCTCGCCATTTTCGGCGAAGGCGGCAAATTGCTTCACGAGAAAATCTTCGGAAAAGGCAAAAAATTCGTGGCGCTTGGCTGTTTCTACTTGGATGCGGTAAAATTCGTGAGCATCGGCAGGATTGGTGGATTTTTCTACGGTGATGTCGTTTTTGGCGGCCTTTCTGAGGGCGCGGCGGAGGCGCTGACGCATATTTTTCATCAATTCTTCCTCGGATAGATTGAGGTCTAGCACGCCGGCATACTCCACCGAGAGATACATTGGCGCCTTTTTCAGGCCTAAATCTTTAAATAATTTCAAGCTGTTATCTGATAATTCCAGCTGTGGGCGAACACGCACAAAAACACAGTTTAGCCTTTCTCCCTGCTCTTTTATGTCTTGAAAAACCTTTTTAACGAGGGATTTATTGTTCCAGTCTAAAATTGGGCCACCGGCGATGGCAAGGTGGCGGCCACGCTTCGCCGGCTCTACCTGCCCAGCATAGGCGGCGACGATTTTGCCCTTTTCATCTACGGCAATACGGCGGACAATTTCGTGGCCGTAATTATGATAAAACTCATAAAAATCCCAACTCTGGAGAAAGTTTGCCTCAGGGTGAGAGGTGACAAAATTATCCCATTTTGATTTAGAAGTAGCATCTTTGATTTCGTATTTCATTATAAGTTTCTCCTTTTCTTGCGAAGCTTTTCTACGGCAAGGTCTATTTTATATCTGGCGGGACTAATGATAATATCGTGTGCGGGGACAAACTCGACAATTTCGCCGCCAAAGCCGGTCTTGAAAGTGGTGACGCCGGAATAGCGGTGATTTTTAACGCCCGGCGGGGCGATGCCCCAGAGATTATACCGTTTAATTCCCTGTTTTTTTAAATCTTTCATCGCTTGCCACTGGAGAGCGTAAGCACCGGGAAGCTTGCGGTTTAAATCTGTGGAGGCAGCCTCGAAGTACTCGGCCTCGTCGCCATCAGAAATGGTTAATCCATATGCGATTTTATCATCAAGGCTAGCGATATAGATTTGGGCATTTTTGCCGAAGGCTTCGCGTTCGGCGAGGAGAGTTTTCAGGTCGGGGGGGATGAAGTGTTGGCGGCGGGCAGTTTCCACCTGAACGGCGTGAAATTCGTTGAATAATTCTTCTGAATTGCCACTTTCTACTTTGATGTCAAGTTTATCCGCACGGCGAACTTCGTAGCGAGTCTAGCGGCGCATATCGGCTAGCAACTCATCCTCTGATTTTGTTAAATCAATAATTACGGTATGTTCGGCGTGTAGATGCATCGGCGCCTTAACGGCTCCAATACTCTTTAAGATTTCTAGATTCTCTGGCGTATTGAGTAATTGCGGGCGAAGGCGGACAAAAACACATTTATTTTCTTTGGCGATTTCACGAATCTTGACAAAAGCGGCTTCCACTTCTGTTTTATCGTTCCAATTTAAGATTGGGCCACCTGGGATTTCTAGGTAGCGACCGCGGCGGGCGGATTTAACAATTAGATAATTGGTATGCTCGCCAAATTTAACGGAAGCAACTTTATGACCAACTAGCTCGTTCATCTTGGCCCAAGCTTTGCTCTGGAGAAAATTGGCAGGATATTCAGCAATCATTTTACTTCATACTCCTTGACAATTCTACACGCTGGGCGGAGGGCGATTTTAGAATAATTAGTCGGGAAATTAATGATTTCCTCGGCTAACTCGGTAGCAACAGGACACTCGCCTGTCGGAAAATTGACATCTGCGTAATATCTGGCTGGAGCTACTGGTACATCATACCAAGTGTCATTAAAGTAGAAACCTTTGTGTTGTAATTTTTGCAATACTTCATCACGATCGCGAACAAAGTAAAAATCTCTGATAGGTGGGCGGCTCTTAGGCAATCTCTCTAGCTGGCGAAGGGCTAGTTTAGCCTGCCAGTGCGTGCAGCGGCGAGAAAGATCTAGCTCGGCATCGGCAGAACGCTGGACGATATGTAGTGCGAGTAATATTCGCATAAATACCCCTGATAGGTGCAAATAACTGAGCGCGCGAGCAGTTAAGCCAATTAGTGGATAAAACCGCGCACGCAGGCTGCTTTTTAACTTCGGCTTCCTATCTGGCTGCTCCAGAATATTATCATTAGCCTTGTTCAAAATCAACGCGCCGCCGGCAACAGTATCGATAGATTTGCCTTTACCAAAACTTAGTACCGTAGCATCACCTACGGTGCCCGCCTCGCGGCCGTCTGGATAACGCACTCCAGCCGAGTGAGCAAGATCCTCGATAATTACAAGCTTATTTTTATTGCAGAATTTCTCAATCGCCTTCATGTCGACGGGGTGGCCGAGGTTATTTTGGACGATAATCGCCTTGGCCTCCGGATGCTCCTTGAAACAGGCCTCCAATTCTTTGATGCCATAGTGTAAAGTTTCCCGATTCACATCGGCAAAAACGGGCGTACAGCCGCCAGCATTAACGGCCTCTACTACGGCATAGCAAGTAAGACTAGTGATAATGACCTCAGACTCTGGCTCGACAACTAATTCTACCGCACGAGTGAGAGCCGAACGGCCTGTGGTATAGAGCACGACTTTATCTTCGTCCGTATCATATCTCTTGGCAAGATACGCGACTAGTTTATTGGAATTTTTCTGCGTACCAAAGGCAAAAGTATGCCTGAGGATGTCTAGCAGTCTAAAATTTGCTGAGAGTGAGAGAAAATAATGTTTGCCCATCCTATTTTACCTTGTTTAGTGTTTCGATAATTACCCTTGCTAGCCCCGTAGGATCTGTGATATATGGTGCGTGATTCCAGTTTTCTCTAGTGATTAATTCGCTATTTTTAATGCTTTCGTGCATCTTTTTTCCTTGCCTTAGAGGGGTAACATTATCGGCCTCACCCCAGATAATCGTTGTGGGAATTACAACATCTTCTATCTTGAGATTTTTGTCGGAATCGAGCATATTGGCAAGAGTCTGCTTCATATTCTCTGGGGCATTGTCATAATCTGAGGCACCGAGGACTTTATGCACCACCTTCCGAAGAGGTTTCACCTTTTTAAGAGGCGCCATGACCTTGGAGGCTTTTCTTGATAAGTCGCGCTTTTTTGATGGCTCGTAGACGCCGGCAGCGTCGAGCAAAATGAGATGTTTTAGTTTATCTTGCTTCTTGCTACAGAGATTTAGTAAAATGCGACCGCCATTGCTATGGCCAAGAGCGATGGCGCCATCAGGGATATTTTCATCTGCCCATTTGGCATATTCCTCAATAGTCCAGACTTTTTCAGATGGAGTAGTAAGGCCTGGGACTTTTAGCATTCTTACATTTATGCCAGCTTTTTTAAGTGCGGCGATTGTGCCATTCCAAGGCTCTATAGTATATGTCCATCCGTGAATAATGTAAAGGGTAATCATGAATCTAATCCTCTCTTTTTGCGGCGAGCTATAGCTGCCTTTTCGCGGCGCGGAAGCAAATTGATATCTTCAGGATTTTTAAGCAATTTCTCGATAATCCACTCTAGGTATTGGCTACCCTTGAAAATGAGAGTCTCATTGCCTTTGGTATGCTTTTTAATATACTCAAGAGCATCTGTAGGCTCGAGGAAAGAGACGGCTTTAATCTTTTTTTTCTTCAAGATGGGCAAGGTGTATTTATTGGTGCGGTGGCCGACTAATACTACCTGGTCTGGCTTGACATTGGCAATGGCGGCGGCAAGTTTTTTATGCTCTTCACTCTCAATGGATCCTTGGTCGACAATATCGCCAATCACGAGCCATTTGTGCGGAGCGCGGAGAGATTTAGCCATTTCAAGGATGGATTCCATGCTGATAAGGTGAGCATTGTAACTGCTGTCGATAATTTTAAGGCCATTTACTCCTTCAAAGAAACTGCTGCGGCCTGGCGGCAAAGGCAGATCGGAAAAATCAGTGATGAGTTTAACTTTGAGGAATTTGCATAGTTTTTCAAGCATGACTAGCTGAATCACTAAATCTTTCGGCTGGGGTGTAGCAAAGTGAAAAGTCTGGCCGTTTACGGTAAAATCGGAGTGGTCTGGGTAGACGGTGTATTTTTCTAGCTCGGACTTGTAGCATTTGGTAACTTTAGCCTCTAGGCCTTTGGTGCTTTCAACCATTTCGGGGATGTCGCCATCGATGTAAACTTGGCGGACGGTGTGGCGCGGGATGGTGGCAAATTCGTGAGCGATGGCAGTCTTTAAATCTGGGAAGGTACCCGCCTCAACTTGCTTTTCAAACTGCACAGCGTGAGAAAGCCCGAAAGATATCCAGAGAGAGACCTCTGGCTCTAGCCAAGAGGCGACAAATTCGGCCTCGTGAGGGCGCTCGCCGTCAATCTCGACAATGTAAAATTCTTCGGTGTGATGATAGAATAATGATTTAATAGGGACGGCAAAGATAAGGTAAAGCCAGCGAGATTTGGAGCCTTTGATGCCCTTTAGGCCGACTAGATCAAAGGCTACGCCAAAGGCGGAATTAGCATCGTGCGAATAGTGGGCACGAGAGCCTAACTCTTTCTCTATTAAGTGGAGCATGGTAGTCTTGCCGACGGAGCCGGTGACGGCGATAATGCGTGGCGCCCAGCGCTTCAGGGAGCGATCCGCAAAAAACTTGAAGTATCTCGCGGCCACGAAATAGAAGCGTTTCTTGAATTTTGCTACCACACTCATATGTATCTATTTTACCACGATTTGCTCGCCGATTAAAGCATTGACAAGGCGCGATTATAGTGATAGAATATACAAAACCTAGAGTTAATAGTACTTTAAGAACCAAAGAGCATCGAGAGGAGGGCACAGATGAGCTGGTATAAGTTTAGAGACGGAATGTTGACGAGGGAGACAATAGTAATAGACGTTGCTAGGGATAGCTGGGATTTGATGGGTCTATATTTTTACCTATGGCCGATTGATACCGACCATGATCCACAAGAACTGGGGTCACTGGTAAAAGTGGCTTTTTCGGATTGGCGTGGCGACAGAGTACTAATGAACCCTAAGGAAGTTTTCTTTAGGCTGACAAGGGTGGATTTTGGCTGGGGACGATACTTTAATTATCGCCCCGGAAAACTTGTGGGGTACGCTAAGGACGGAGACCAGCCGATAATCTCTTGCACGCTGATAAAACTTGATTCTTGCGATGTATATACTTGGGAGGTGGAGACAGACAAGATGAACATTGAGCGGAGAGAGTTAAAGGACTTTTGCGACCAAATCGTGGCGATGAACGGCATGTTTATGGGTAGAGAGCAATATCCGGTGCTATTTGAGTAAAACGCAGTGAATTTTGCGTTATTTTACCCCTGTGGAAGTGGCCATAGGGGTTGATTTTCTTATGGTTTGTGGTATAATAGAGGTATAAACTTATCATAATTTCTTTTGGGAGGGAAAAGGATATGAAAGAAAAGATTAGAACATTTTTAAAAGAGTTTTTCAGAGAAGGAGGCTTCGCCTTTACTGTGGCTGGGCTATGCTATTTATTCCTGGCAATAATGGGAATAATGGTACTGTTGTCGGGCTGCGGGCAGGTAGAGACCGCCGAAGATAGTACCGAAATCCACCAGCGAAAGCTGGCATCTAAGGATAGCCTGTCGGTAACAATTCGCCCTGGCGAGATGGACACCGAAAAAGGTTTCTATGCGGCAGAAGATCTGGGGAGCCATGTGATGTATATCACGCACCCGAAAGTCGATGCCGAGTTGCAGCAGCAAATGGGAACCTACCACATGGATGTGGTGGAGGTTTATTTCGCAAAGGACGAAGGCGACGACAAGCCAGCGTTTGAAGCGGAGCCGGAGGCATCGGCAGTATACTATTTCTTCCAGGATTCAGCCAAAGAGATTACTATCTCTTGGCAAGATCCGGAGGGAGCCGGCACCCTGGTGACTGGCGCACATCTGGACGATCCGAGTTACGTGATGAAATATCTCGTAACGGGACGTAAGGGCGAGCCAGAGGCAATTGACTGCCTGTCAGTGAGCGATTTTACTGGCGGAGAGGTCTATTTCTCTAACGTAAAGAACTCGCGATTCACCGTTGATAGTTTGACTATTGACAGCGAAACGCTGCGGGATTCGGCGCTGGCGGGAGAACTTTAAACAAAAAGGTCGGAGTTATCTTATCTCCGGCCTTTTTCAATTCCCTGTTTTTTACATTTTAATTTCGGCATCGACACCAGCTGGGAGGGAGAGATTCTGTAGACTGTCAATGGTCTTTGGAGTGGCACCACTAATATCGATGAGACGCTTGTGTACTTTCATTTCGAAAGATTCACCACCAGTCTTGTAGACATGTGGGCTTTTTACGACGGTGAAAGTACTGCGCTTGGTAGGTAGTGGCACAGGACCGGACACGCTGGCACCAGTGCGGATGGCGGTGTCGACAATCTGCTTGGCAGATTGGTCGATTACGCGATGATCGTAACTTTTAAGGCGGATACGAATCTTGAGGCCGCCATCTTTTGGAGTTTTAGCCTTTTCTGGCATATTTTATTCCTTTCTTGTCCGATAACCTCACAAGACTTGAGTTTTTCGGGCTTGATATTAGTTTTATGATACTTATCATTATATCGCATTTTGGTTAATTTGGCAAGCATACCTTGATTTTTATGCTTATTTGTGATATAATAGGAGCATAACTATAGTTGCCTTTTGGAGGGAGGGAGAATTATGGCAAAGAACGTTGCTATTAAAATTGGTCTGGTAATTTCGTTGGTACTAGCACTCTATGCGTACTGTCTATCGGTGGGTGCGGCGGCGTATATGCCGGATGGCACAAAAGTTGAGACTTTTGCGAATGGCGCACACAAGACGGCGATAGGTACAGTACTACTACGCTCTGGAGACTGGCGCGCGAAGCTCCATTTTAATGATGGAGATGAAGGCATTGTCAAGGAGATCAGTGGCGACAATATCTGTGGATACGGTGTGTCGGTGCTGATGCCGAAAGTATCTGCAGAGTTGCAGGAGGTGCTGGACAGTAAGCATCTGGAAATCATAGAGGTGAATCTGGTAAGGTTTACCGATATGGAGCCCTGGAACAAGCTGGAGCCGGATGTGCAGTCGATATACTTTGTCGTTAATCCGTATGAAACGGATGGCGATGTAGTAATAGACTGGCAGGCGCCGGATCTGAGCCAGAGTCTCGGGCAGGGCTTCCGGATGAAGAAACCGTACAGGTGCTGCTTTACACTATCTGTCAATAATATGGCAGCGTACCTGTACGAGCCGGGCGAAGGTGGCACAGGCATCCGGCGGGAGCATATTGGCTTTAATGACAATGTGTTGCTGTTTGATACCCACCTGATGAGCATGGTTGAGAATATCGTGCGGAGCTACTGACCAATCAAAAAAGGTCTCTATTTAGAGGCCTTTTTCTACATAAAAAGAATACTTCCCTATTTCGCTTGCGCGTCGGCACAGCCCGTCTTTACGGGTGTGCCGCGCTAATGCTCGGCAGCAGCCTGCGTACCCCGCGAAATAGGAAAATACTCTTTTTTTCAGTTCTCTAGGTGTTACTTAATGATCTTGGTGATAACACCGGAGCCCACAGTTTTGCCACCTTCGCGGATAGCGAAACGGTCGTTGTTGTTCATAGCGATTGGGGCAAGGAGTTTAACCTTGAAGGTAACAGTGTCACCTGGCATAACGATTTCCTTGTCTGCTGGGAGCTCTACCTCACCGGTAACATCGGTGGTGCGGAAGTAGAACTGTGGCCTGTAACCCTTGGAGAATGGGGTATGGCGGCCACCTTCCTCTTTTTTGAGGATGTAAACTTCACCTTCGAATTCGGTGTGTGGAGTGATGGTGCCTGGAGCGGCAATCACTTGGCCACGCTCGATTTGGTCGCGCTCAATACCACGGAGGAGAAGACCAGCGTTGTCGCCTGCTTCACCTTGGTCGAGAGTCTTGTGGAAGGCCTCGATACCGGTAACGACGGACTTCTGAGTGTCTTTAAGACCGACGATTTCAACTTCATCGTTTAGCTTGACGACACCTTGCTCGATGCGGCCGGTAGCAACAGTACCACGACCCTTAATTGAGAAGATGTCCTCAATTGGCATCAGGAATGGCTTGTCTAGATCGCGC
>JAFWNO010000005.1 GCA_017510305.1 Candidatus Saccharimonadota bacterium
AAGGTACTTGTACTAATCCTTCTATTAACTTAGATAGTGATAACTATCTCTATGTTACCTGTACGACTCCAGTATTATCAGAAGGAGTATATACAGTAGAGCTTACTTTAACTAATCTAGGTAGAGTCTTAACTGCAGAAAATGTAGTTACATACTCAGGTGATCCATTAGATGGTATCGAAACTATGCAAACCTTTACAGCAGCAGCCTGTAATAGATTACCGGAAGCAGATACAGCGGGAAACAACATTTACACCTTAAAGGATAGTAGAGATAACAAATCCTACAAGATAGCCCATCTTGCCGATGGGAATTGCTGGATGGTGCAGAACTTGGCGTTGGATGGAGGAAGGACATTAACGCCGGCAGATAGTAACGTGACACAAAATAGGACACTGCCGGCGAATATTGCTAATGGAGTAGCTCCGTCATACAATGACTCTCAAATATATGCGGGGGTTCAAAATCAAACAGATGTGTATGGATCCAAATATGGCAATCTATACAATTATCCGGCATCATCAGCAACACTAGGCAATTTTGAAACTTTATCTACCATAACGGAATCGGTATGTCCTAAAAATTGGAGGCTCCCAGATAATAGTAACTACAATACATTAATTCCACTTTATTATTCTGAACAAGATAGTATAGTAGAGAAGATAACTAAATTGCAGAATTTGCCGCTCTCTATTCCGTTGCCAGGTAGATATGACAGTACTTATTATAATAGTTATGAAGTAGGATTCTATATAGCACGCACCGTACCATCGGACAATATCTATGGCGTATATTCACTGCTAATAAATAATATTTCTGCATATACTGAAATAAACACTTTAAGAATCGCGAACAAGAACTGGGGAATGTCTGTCCGCTGCGTCTTCGACTCATAAATATATCTGTGCTATAATAGAGAGTATGAACAAATTTTTGGAGGGATTAAACGCGCCACAAAAAGAGGCCGTAGAAACTTTGGAAGGGCCACTACTAATTTTAGCTGGCGCTGGCTCTGGCAAGACCAAGACACTTACTCATCGCATTGCCAATCTTATTGCTCACGGCACCCCCCAGAACAACATCCTCGCCGTCACCTTCACCAACAAAGCCGCCAACGAAATGCGGGAAAGGTTGTGGAGTTTGTTGGATATTTCTAATTCCAGAGGGTCCGGAGGCTGCTGCCGAGGATTAGCGGCGGAGCCCCGTGAAGACGGGCGCGACGAACGCGCCTCTGGAATAGAAATTATCCAACAAACTCCTCCACGAAGCTTCATGCCCTACATGGGCACCTTCCACAGCATCTGTGTCAAAATTTTAAGAATCGAGCACGCCGCTGCCGGCCTAGATAAAAACTTCACCATTTACGACACCGACGATCAAGTTGCTCTCATTAAGCGTTCCATCAAAAATCTAAAAATCGACGACAAATCTCTAAAGCCCAAATCTATCCAGTCTATCATCAGCACCAATAAAAACGAGGGTAAAACCCCAGCAGATTACGAAGCAGAGGCCTACTATCCCAACCAAAAAAATATCGCCAAAGTTTTTGCCGAATATGAGCGCGCCAAATCTGCCAGTTCCGCCCTAGATTTTGACGACCTTTTAATCAGGGTAGTTGATTTGTTTAAAAATCATCCAGATGTCCGCGCCAAATGGCAAAATAAATTTCACCATATCCTCATTGACGAATATCAAGACACTAACCATATCCAATATCAATTGGTCAAGGCGCTCGTAAATGAAAATCGCAATATTTGCGTAGTTGGCGACGATTGGCAGTCGATTTATTCTTGGCGTGGTGCCGATTTTACCAACATCCTCAATTTCGAGCGGGATTTTCCGGGCGCAAAGGTTATTAAACTCGAACAAAATTATCGCTCTACTGGCAATATTTTGGAGGCTTCGCAAAAAATCATCAATAATAATAAAACCCGCACCGAGAAAACCTTATACACTGAATCTGGCAAAGGCGAGCCTATCACTATCAAAGACAATCAAGACGAAACAGCCGAGGCCAATTTTGTTGCTACGCAGATTTTACTAGAAAAGTCTAAAAATCATCGCGGCTTTTCCGATTTTGCCGTGCTATATCGCACTAATGCCCAGTCCTATACTTTTGAAAAAGCCTTTATTGCTGCAAAGATTCCATACAAAATTATCGGCGGCGTGCGTTTCTATGACAGAAAAGAAGTCAAAGATTGTCTAGCCATCCTCAAAGTTATGCTAAATCTTAACGATCGCGTTAGTCTAGAGCGCGTCATAAGCAATGTCTTGCCCGGCATCGGCGCTTCCTCCCTGCAAAAAATCTATGACTATCTCAATTTTACTCCGAATCTGCTAGACCCAAATATTCCAGACATCCTTACTGGCAAAGCCAAAGACAGTTTTGCTAAGTTCCAAACTTTTCTCAAAACTACTGATGTTTTTACCACTCCCCCCGCCGAAATTGCCGAAAAAGCAGTAAACTATTTCCATTTTCAGGAATTATTGGACGATGGCACTCCCAGCGGGGAAGAACGTTTTGCCAACCTTGGTGTTTTAATCAACAACGCTACCGCCTACGAAACATTAGATGAGTTTCTCGCCGACGCTTCGCTAATGTCTAGTGCCGACGAAGCCAGCGCAAAAAACTCCGTCACTCTCATGACGCTCCATGCCGCCAAGGGCCTAGAGTTCCCGGTAGTTTTTATTGTCGGGATGGAAGACGGCCTTTTCCCCAGCCTCCGCTCCGACGATGAAAAGGATTTGGAAGAGGAGCGTCGTCTTGCTTACGTCGGCATGACGCGCGCCATGGAGGAGTTATTCCTCACTTTTGCCAATTCTCGCTATGCCTTCGGTAGCCGCAATTATGCCATGCCGTCCAGATTTCTCACAGAATTAGGCTACGACCCTTACGGTCTTAGCAGCGAGGATGTCGACGAATTCATCCCCATAGAGGCAGACGATTCCTCCTCTTACAATTCAGATCACCCTGATGCTTGGGATCCATTTCCGCCAGACGTGCCAGTCTTTGAATAATTATATAGCTTTGATCACATCAAATTCGCCAGACTTAAGTTCCCCCAACTGGTATTTTCCAAATCTCGTCCGATGAAGTTTTACTACAGTATACCCCAGCGCCCCAAAAGTCCGGCGAATCTGGCGATTTCTCCCCTCATGCATCGTCACTCGCCATTTTTTCCGCATATCATCTAGTCGCTCTAGTCCCAGTTGACTCTTGCCATCCGGCAGTTCTATTCCAAAATCTGCTATCATTTGCTGATGCAGCGGCTCGAGGCTACTATCTAGTCTCACTTCGTATTCTTTCGTCTTTACAAATTTTGGATGAGTCATTTTGTAGGCAAAATCTCCATCATTAGTTAGTAAAATTAATCCCGATGAGTCCTTATCGAGTCTCCCCACAGTTTTTAAATGTTTATATTCGTCTGGTAATAACTCATAAAGCGTCGGCACATCGCCCTGCCTTTTGCGCGAAGACACATATCCCGCCGGCTTATTCATTGCAATATAGGTGTAAGAATTTTCAAACGGAATTACTCGGCCGCGATATTTTACTTCGGACTTTTCCGTCACTCGCGCACCAATCTCGGCTTTCTCTCCATCCACAAAAATCTTTCCAGACTCAATTAAATTATCGGCTTCACGCCTAGACACCCCCATCCTCTCTGCTAAGAATTTATTGAGCCGGATTTCCGCCATTTTGCTGTGGCTCTGGATTAGTTACCGGAGCGGACTCTACTACCGGTGCTGCAGTCGCAGGCTCCACCACTGGTGCTGCTGGCGCATCAACTGGTGCCGGCGCTGCCGCTGGCACCGCAGGATTCATCATCTGTACTGCTTCGCTTGGTGTGCCGCTCGTCATCTGTGCCTCTGCCGCTGGCTGGCCACCATCGCCTAGTACCTCATGGACTACATTTATCACGTCCTCTATTCCAACTTGAGATTTTACTAAATACCTATTCGCCCCAAGCGACTCGCCTCTCTGGCGCTGGTCCTCAGAAGAAAGGGCTGTCATCATTATCACTTTAATATCTTTAGTTTCTGGTGTGGACCGCAAAATATCTAGCATGTCAAATCCTGAAATTTTTGGCATCATCACATCGGACAGAATCAAATCTGGCTTTTCCTTCACAGCCATCGCCAACGCTTCCTCGCCATCGCTTGCAGAAACGATTTCATATCCCTCTGCTACTAACCGAATACTATAAATCTCCCTTAAACTTTTATCATCCTCTACAAGCATAATCTTTGTCATACCACCATTATATAGCACACACTCAAAAATGTAAAGAGTATGGTATAATAATATATAGTATGTCAGAGTTGGAAAAATTAAAATCCGAGTTAAATAGCCTCGGCAAAGAATATGCTAAAATCAAGACTCTCCCTCCAGAGGAGCGCAAAGATTTTGGTATTAAGTTAAATCAAAAAAAAGAAGATTTACTTCAAAAAATTCAGCAGGCCGAAGCTGCCGAGCAGTCTAAAAATATCGAGCCTATCGATATTACTGCACCATCCGCGCCAAACGAGCAAATCCCAGAATTCAAAAATGGCAGCAAGCATCCTTTAATGACCGAACTAGACCGCGTCTGCGACATCTATTCCCGCATGGGCTTTAATGTAATGGAAGCCCGCACCATCGATGATGAATTTAACATGTTTGAAGCACTCAACTTTCCAGAGGGTCATCCAGCTCGCGACGGTTATGATACTTTCAGAACAGCAGAAGGTTTTATTCCACCAGCTCATACTAGCACCATGCAGCATCGTGCCCTAAAAAAATACAAAAAGGATTTAGAAAATGGTGGCCAGATTGCCGTAGTTATTCCGGGCCGCGTCTATCGCAACGAAGACGTCGACGCCACTCACGAGCACACGTTCTACCAATGTGAAGGCATTTTTGTCAGCAAGGATGCCACCATGGGCCAGATGCTCGGCGTGCTTAAAAATTTCTTCGAAACTTACTACGGGCAGGAATTAAACATCCGCACTCAGCCGGGCTACTTTCCGTTCACCGAGCCTTCGCTCGAATTTATGATTGAAAAGCCCAAATCTCTCGGCGGCAAGGGCGATGGCTGGCTCGAAATGCTTGGCTGCGGTATGATTCATCCAAATGTCTTAAAAATGGCCGGCATTGATCCTGCTAAATACAAAGGCTTCGCCTGGGGCGGCGGCATCGATCGTCTAGTAATGCTGCGTTACGGTCTCACCGACGTCCGCTATTTCGAATCAGGCAAACTAGAATTTCTAAAGGAGTTTTAATATGAGAATCTCACTAAACGAAATTAAAAAATATGTATCCATCCCAGAATCTGTCAGTACCGAAGATTTAATTAAACTAATCGGCTCCCGCCTCGTAGAAGTAGAGGAAGCCATAGATCTCGCCCCAAAGTATAAAAATGCTTATATCGTAAAAGTCGCCGAGTGTGAACCAATTGAAGGTACGCACCTGCATCGTTGCGCAATCGAGATAGGAGATTGCGAATACGAGAATTCCGATTTGTCGGGCTGTGGCGGAGGCGCGGCCGAGCCCATTGGTGCGGCCCCCGCAACGGCGGGCGGACGCAACCATTGCCCGACAAACGGAGATTCTCGTAGTTGCAAAGTACAGGTCGTCTGTGGCGCACCAAATGTTAGAAAAGGTATGCTCGCCGTCTGGCTCGCTCCAGGCGCCATCGTTCCTCAAACTTACGGCAACGAGAATTTCAAACTCGGCGTTCGCAAACTCCAAGGCTACGAGTCTAACGGTATGCTTGCCGGCCTAGACGAGCTAGACCTTGGCGACGACCACTCTGGCATTGTCGAAATCGACCCAAGCATGGATTTTCCGGGCACCACGCGTAATGTCCAGCCGGGCGATAGTTTCGCCGATGTTTTCGAGCTAAACGATATAATCTTAGATATCGAAAACAAATCCCTCACTCACCGCCCAGACACCTTCGGCCTCATCGGCTTCGCGAGAGAAGTAGCTGGCATTCTCGGCATCAATTTTGCTGAAGGCTTGGTCAGTAGCAAGATTGCGGATATGTCAATCTCGGGATCTATTTTCTTACGAGAAAATACGATAGGGAGGGCCCCCGCAACGGCGGGCGGACCGACCGGTGCCCGAGATGACATAACGCAAGCTGGCGATGGTAAGATTTCCATCAAAATTGAAGACGCCAAGCTATGCCCGCGCTATTCTTGCGCTGTCATCGAAATGAAGGATGCCACCGAAAAGGAAAAATATCTTACTCCTGGCGTAGTCTTCCTCGCCAAAGCTGGCATGCGCACGATAGACAAAATTGTCGACATCACCAATATTTTAATGCTTCAAACTGGCCAGCCACTCCACGCTTTTGACTACGATAAATTTATAAAAGTTGGCAACACAAAATCACCAAAAGTCACCGTCCGCCTTGCTAAAGAAAATGAAGAGTTGCAATTACTAGACGGCAAGACTATCAAATGCACTACCGATGATATATTGATCGCCTCAAATGATGTGCCAGTCGCACTCGCTGGCGCGATGGGCGGCGCTAGCACCGAGATAGACGCCAGCACTACCAAAATATTCTTAGAATCTGCCACATTTTCGCTCTATAATTTGCGCAAGACTCAAATGTATCACGGCATTTTTAGCGAAGCCATCACTAGATTCACCAAGGGCCAGCCTGCCGGCCAGACCGTTCCCGTTCTAAACGAAGCCATCGAGCGGCTCGGCGGGGAATTAATTGAAACTGCCGATTCCTACCCCGGCAAGCAAAAATCAGAAGTAATAAATCTCACCACGCACGACATCAATTCGCTCCTCGGCACAAATTATAAAACTTCTGAAATTGTAAAAACGCTCGCCAATGTCGGAATAAATGATACAAATACGGCTGCAGATTTGAGTTTCTGTGTTCCATACTGGCGCACAGACCTACATATTAAAGAGGACATCATCGAGGAAGTCGGCCGCCTTAATGGCTACGACAACATTCCAAAAACTTTGCCAATCCGCCCATTTATCGGCGCCAAAGAGGATGAAATGCTAAAATTAAAGAAGCAAATCCGCAGTATCCTCTCTGATAATCTCGGCGCCCACGAAGTTCTCACTTATACTTTTGTTAACAAAAAACTTCAAAAGTTGGTCGGCGAGGATACCAAAGATTCCTACGAAATCATCAATTCCATCTCGCCAGACCTTCAGGCCCTAAGGCAGAGCCTCACCCCGTCATTACTCGAAAAAATCTATCTCAACCAAAAGGCTGGCTATAAAGATTTTACTCTCTACGAGATGAATCAAGTCACCAAAAAATCTCTTGGTTTCACCGAAGATAAAGTGCCGAATGTCGAGCATCATCTTGCTCTCGCCACCACTCATGATTATTACTATGCCAAAGCACTTTTAGAAAATCTTGCCAAGAGTCTACATCTAAACATAGCAGTGAAAGAATTTAAATCCGGCCCCGCCTACTTTGAGCCACTTCACTCCGCCGAGATTATATTAAACGGCCAAACTATCGGCTACCTCGGCGAAATTCGCATGGGCGTCCAAAGCGGCCTAAAACTCCCGCTCACTTCTGCTTTCGAGATTAATCTCGCCTTCCTTCTCGACATCAATAATCACCACATTGCCATGCCCAGACTTTCCAAATATCCGTCTTCCGAGCGCGATCTCACTCTCAAAGTTCCAGCCGACTTGGCCTACGAGAGTCTCAAAGATGCTATTGTCAACACTTTAGATAATCAAGATAATCTCATCTACACTATCACCCCAGCCAGCATTTATCAAAAGGAAAAGAGCACCAAAAACATATCCTTCAAGCTCAGTTTCGCCAGCACCAAGAAGACCTTGGAATCTGCCGAGATTTCTGCTATAATGGAAGAAGTAATAAATAGTACTGCGGCTTTTCACGCGTCCGTCGTATAGTCTAAAAAGGAGGTCATAATATGGATCAGAGTTATCTAAAAACATCATGGAAACAGCGCCTTGCAATTATTGCAATTGCAGTCTTACTACTAGGCATTACCGTCGCCACATATATCGGGCTAGTCATTAGTAATAATGCCTCAAAGTCTAGTTCTAGTACGGACACGTCCAAGACGGATGAAATCTACCAGCGCTACACTGCCAAGTCCGAGGAGCTAAACTCTCTTGCCAGCTCTATCGCTTCCAATTATTTCGATGCGATGAAGGGCTACAAGTCTAATGTAAAGGGTTACAACGAGGAGTCTGCTAATAATTCCGGCCTCCAAAAAGAGGATATCAAAGTTGGCGATGGCACTGAAGTTACCGAGGAATGGAAAGATTACTATGCCTACTACATTGGCTACTGTGCCGACGAATCTGTCTTTGATTCATCTTTCGATAGCTTTGAAAATCCTACCACGCTTAAATCACCAATTTCTGGCAATAAAAGCCTAATCGCCGGCTGGTCGCAGGGCGTGCTCGGCATGAAGGTTGGCGGCGTCCGCCAGATTACTATACCAGGGGAATTAGCCTATGGTGAAACTCGCGAGATTTGTGGCGGCACCAACAAGCCTCTCCGCTTCATCATCATGGCTATCGAGCCAGGCGAAGATTACCGCAAATTAAACAGCGAGTTAGAAGAAATCATCGCCGAATATTCTGCCGCCAGCAGTAAGTAGTTTAGCTCCAGTAGATAGTCAAAAATCAAAAAGCCCCGCGATTTATCTCGCAGGGCTTTTCTATAGAGTTGTTTCTATTTCTTGCTGTAGGCTTCCTGATAAAACAGGGTCGCCTTTCTGCCGATGGCCTCATAGCCGGGGTCCAGATGGCAATAAGTATTCCGCTCGTCGCCACGCTGCACCAGCTGCATGATACCTTGCAGTAGTTCTAGTCCAGCTTTTGCCGTCTTGCCGTCGGCTAGCTCCACTTCATAAAGCTTATCACCATTTGTATGATAACATTGATCTTTACTTGGCTGCCACTCCCTGACAACAGTTACGTAGTCGACTTCATCGGTACTGTATTCCTTGTCCGCTACACAGAAAGTCGGCTGCAAAATCCCTACTTCGGCACCATCAATTTCTGCCGTGGTCGTTTCCAGCTTGATACCCTCGCGCGGCCAAATACCTTCCGGACTCGCCCAATAAATCCCATCTTCATCCGGCTCCATGCCGTTATCTTCAAGATAGGATAATAGCGCAACCAGACCGTCCTCAAAGTACCCAAACTTACCAATTTCCAGCTCGTTCAGGTAGTCTCCCGTGCTATGGTTGAATATCCAAGTCAGCAGATTGTATTGCTCGTCTGTGACGTAGATATCTTTGCCGCTGACATTGACAATTCCTACGGCTTCACCCGCCGGCAGCAGGAAGTCCGCCTCGTCATTGCTATAGTTAATGACTGTCGGATATCCGACGGAGGTGGTGATCTCGGCTGTTTCTATGTGTCCATTGCTCGCATAGAAGGCCAAGCTTGCCCCATCAGCATTATAGAACTCTACTGTCGTAGACACGCTTGCTACCGGCGAAGCCATTACTAGCCACGATTCGCTCGTATATTCGCCACAGCCATCTACCCCATTTGGGATTTTCAGCCTTGGCAAATCTTTACCTTTATCGTTGCCTTCTTCGTCCGACACTCCAGCCCAAAGTTCACCAAGGTATTCACTCTCCTCGATATCCTCTGGGGTGAGGATTGCTCCAGCGTAGAGCGAATGTGTTTCTATCGTCTCTGTAGCTTCAGCTTCTATTAGCTCTGCTTTCTCTGCTGCCTTTTCTACTTGACTATTTTTATCAGTCAAGCCAGCGGCAACAATCGACAGTATTCCTAATAGAAGCATTGTCACTATTGCCTGGACAATTCTATCCGGATAATTCTCTATAAACTGCTTTATATCCATAAAATACCTCCTCCTATCCCATGAAAAAACAACTCTATTAAGGTTCACACACCCTATTTATACCTATATTATAGCATAAATAACCATAAAAATCAAGAGATAAGCATTGACTTTTTCGCCAATCTGTGCTATAATAGAAGCAAGATTAGTGAGAGGTTAAAGGGTAGAGCCTCTGGTAGTCTAGCAACACATTCATCAGCAGATCATGGGAGGGTAAAAAATGATGAATTTAGCAGTTTTAAGTTACTTTACAATTCGGTTCGTAGCACTTATTGCCGTATGGGTAATTACCTTGAAGTTCGTCAAGTCAAACGAGTATTCCAATGCTCGTATCGACTGGCAGGATTACAGGATAATGTCGCCAGAGACTACTTATGACAGTAGTCAGTGGGCGGCATTAGCAGCAATAGCGCTAGGCGTTGTGTTCGCATTTGAAACATTGCAGTCGGGGATTATCGAAATCGATTTTCTCCGCAAAGCTATGTTTGGCGCACAGCTCTGCTTCGCATTTTGCTACCTCATATTTTATGAGGACACAGTGAAGAGGGCGCATCGCGCTTGCATCCATCGCAACCAGCCGCGTCTCGACAGGCTTGTCGAGCGGTGGCACGAAGATAACATCGTTATTTTTAGTAGAAAATGCGATGTTAAAATCGAGCCGCCTTGGCGACACGTCACCGAGGTAGGAAATTTCTGGTTTATCGAGCAAAACCCTCGTGGTAATGCCAAAATCATCGAATTTCCGCAGTAGCCCTAGTACATTAAAAAACTCTGGTTCACTCCAGAGTTTTTTAATGTGCTATAATAAAAAGATATGAAGCAAACCTTTTTCTTTTATGACTTGGAGACTTCCGGCCTCTCCCCGCGCGAAGATCGCATTATGCAATTCGCTGGCATTCGCACCGACACCGATTTAAACCAAATCGGCGAGCCAGTTAATCTCCTCGTCAAGCTTGGCGACGACACTCTCCCCAGCCCCTACGCCATTATGACTACCGGCATCACTCCCCAGCAGACTTTGCAAGATGGTCTCACCGAGGCGGAACTGGCCCATTATTTGCAAGACGAGATTTTCACCCCGGGCACTTGCGCCATCGGCTACAATTCCGTCCGCTTCGACGACGAATTTATGCGTCATCTTTTCTGGCGCTGTTTTTATGACCCTTACGAATGGCAATGGCAGGATGGCCGCAGTCGCTGGGATTTGCTAGATATCGTCCGCCTTACGCGTGCCCTCCGCCCAGAGGGAATTAATTGGCCCGTCACCGAGGATGGCAAAGCCACCAATCGCCTAGAATTATTAACGAAGGAAAATGGCATTTCCCACGAGCACGCCCACGATGCTCTTTCTGATGTCGAGGCGCTTATTTCCGTTACCAAATTAATCAAAGAGCATCAGCCACAATTATACGATTATCTTTTTGAGATGCGCAAAAAGCAAAAAATCCAGAAACTAATCAATCTGGACGACAAAAAGCCTTTCGTTTATGCTTCCGGCCGCTACTCTGCCGACCACGAAAAGACCACTATCGCCTTCCCCCTCGCCCCCGCTCGCAACGGCAATGTTCTCGTATTTGATTTACGCTACAATCTTGACGAATTGCTAGGGGATAGTAGCGAGCAGGAGAATTCCATTCTCGCGGGGCCTGTCGGAGGCTCGGCCGAGACGGTCGGCGCCAGCCCTGTAACGACAGGCGCTGGCGACCGTTACCCGCGAAATGGAGATTCTCCTGCCCGCACTACTTTCTTCCCAATAGTTAAGGAATTAGCGTATAACAAATGCCCAGCCGTTGCCCCTCTCGGCGTATTGGAAAAATCAGACGGCTGGCAAAAAATCGGCATCACCCGCGAGCAGCTAGAGAAAAATCTCAAGTCGCTATTATCTCATCCCGACTTTGCCGAAAAAATGCGCGAGCAGCATGAAAACCAGCCCGAGTGGCCCGAGGCCCCAGACCCAGAGTCGGCTCTCTACGACGGCTTCCTCCCAGAGGGGGACCGCATCCGTTGCAACGCCGTCCGTAATGCCGACGCCACCAAGCTTGCCGATTTCCACCCCACTTTTACCGACCAGCGCCTGCCCGAATTATTATTACATTACAAGGCCAAAAATTATCCCACCTCCCTTGCCGAGGACGAGGTGAAAAAGTGGAACGAATATCGCATCGCCCGCCTCACGCGCCAGTCTAGCAGTTTTGCCAAGGCCATGCAGGATTTGGCCAAATTATCCGCTGAAAACAAGCCCATGAAAAACGGCAACCTCCCCGACCCATTCTTATTAGAAGAGTTAAGCCTTTACTATCAATCTCTCCAAAACCCCGATTATTAAATAAAGCACTTGTATTTTTGTGCGACTTCCTGTATCATAGAAATATAAGGCAACAATTTAGTGACGATAAAGGCATCGCTTTTATAGTATTTGAAAATTTATTATATTTCTCAAAGTCGGGAAGCAAAATTCAATTAAACATAAAATGGTGTCACGAACACCTTTCAATCAGTGTTTAATTGAATTAGATGCTTGTTGCTGGGTTGTTGCCTTAAGTTTCGTGGCACCATTTTAGTTGGCTCAAATACCTCCAAACTAAAATGGTGCCGGCGAAACGAAGGTAACAGTAAGGAGGTCTTGCCATGAGCAGTAACAAACATCAACAATTAAAATTACATCAGAGTTTCATTTTTAATCCCAAGCATTATAGATTATTCGCGCTTGGGCTTTTTGCGTTTTTATGCGCCTATGTCGTCGCCAGCACTCTTACGCCTGTCCGCGAGTCCGATGCTTCTACCGTCCACATCACTAATAACACTTCCGATTTCTTCATAGATATCACTTCTGCCGACTCTCTCCCTCTCACCGTCACAGCCAAGCCCACCGGCCAGCTTGCCTACAAGGCCGACACTATAAATGTCACTACTAATTCCGACAACGGCTATAAATTATATGTTTCTACTTCTGGCAACGATAATAACATTTATCAAAATGGCGATCCATCTACCTCCTCTCAGGGCTACTTTGGCCCCACCGCCGGCACTATCGCGAGTCCTACCCCTCTCGCTCAAAACACTTGGGGCTTTGCTCTCTCCAAGGTGACGGATACTTCCGATGCCAAGTATAATCCTATTGCCTCCACCTTCGCTGATATTTCCGCCTACGTTAATAATACCGAGGCTCCCACCACCGATTCCACTTGGGCTAAAGTCCCCACCTTCGCCCACAGCGACGAAGCCAAGATTTCCGAATTCGCCACCAGCAACTACCCCGCCGGCAATAGTTTTGATATTTACTACGGCATCAACGCCAGCACCACCCTCCCCACCGGCGATTATTCCACGGTCATCACATATACCGCCATTTCCGAAGGCGTCAATGTCTTCCCCACTATGCAAGATTTCACCGCCGAGCAGTGCTACAATATGGCAGAGAATACCAGCATAAACCTTTCTGATGCTCGCGATGATAAATATTACCGCGTCACAAAGATGGCCGATGGCCACTGCTGGATGACGGACAACTTAGCATTAGATGGTACGGATAAATCTGGCAATGTGCGTGTGCTTACTCCGAGCGACTCTAATGTCACAACAAATCGCCCACTAGCCGCCAATATCACGGATGGTACTGCTTCAGAATATGATGTAGTCCAAATCTATTCCGGAGTTGCCAATGATGTGACGGATTCTTGCAATCTTACTGCTAATCCGTATTGTATTGTGAATACATCTACTAAATACGGCAATCTTTACAACTGGAACGCTGCCACTGCTGGGGTAGGGAAGCAAGCTACTACTGGCACTATCACAGAGTCTGTTTGTCCAAAAGGCTGGCAATTACCAGATAGAAATGGTATCTATTCGTACCCCAATTTATTATTGCATTATGGACTGCCCACATCCAATACGAATAGTCCATCTGCAACACAAGCATCCCAACAGGCGCCGCTCTACTTTGCTCTAACGGGTTATTATGTTGATTCCTATTATACGCCAAGTGCTAAAAGTAGTGCATATTATCATACTAGAACCGCAAATAGTACAACTGACACAAAAATATATGGTTTTACTTTTTCTGCAATACATGGTACATTTTTCCCGCAAGGACCAGACTCAGTTAAGAGAGTTGGCTATTCTGTCCGCTGCGTCTTTAGCGGCCAAGCTACCGACCCCACCATGCAAGATTTCACCACTACAATGTGTAGCAATCTCGCTGTAAACAGCAGCAAAGTCCTCATAGACCGCCGCAATAACCAATTCTACCGCGTCGTCCACGCCGTAGATGGCAACTGCTGGATGGCGGACAACTTAAGCATCTACGGCCAAGACATCTCCGCCACCGACAGTGATTTCACCACTCCTTCAACTTACACCATCCCCGCCAGCATCACCGCCACCACTGACTGGAACACAAACAATTACCAAACAAAGAAAGTAGAGGTAGCACATGGCCTTGGTAGTAGTGCTACATCAGACAGTAGCTACTACGGTGAGGTGTTCTACAACTGGACAGTAGCAGTAGCCAAGGAGACTACCGCCGGCGTCACTTCCGCTCCAAATACCTCTATCTGTCCAGCTGGCTGGCAGCTTCCAGTAAACGGCCCAGAAACCACTAACAAATCTTGGGCTAGACTCCTCAGCTCCACCTACGGCTACGGTATCACTACCGGCACTGCCCTTCTGGAGAATCAATATCTCGGCTTTACTAAGTACTACGGCAACTGGCATTGGCTCAGCGCCTCCGAGGGCGGTCAGGGCTCGTACGGCGTCTTCTGGTCCGGTACGCCTAGTAGCGAGACTAATGCCTACTACTTGACCTACTTTTCTGGCGGCGTCACCCTTCAGGATGTCAATAATAAGGGCTACGGCTGGAGTATTCGCTGCGTCCAGCGCTAGCCCGCAAATTAAATTGTTTAAAGTAGGCACCGCTCGGGGGGTAAAGTATGATATAATAGATACCAGTATGACAGAGAAAAAATCCACCAAAGTCGTCTCCGACTACAACGGCTACGATTACAAAAAGATCTTCTGGGAAGATGCCGATAGAGAATACGAAGATTTAGCAGACCGCCTCGCTATTCGCAGATTGTTGCCAGAGAAAATGGGCAGTTTCGTCGACATTGCCGGTGGCTACGGCCGCCTCGCCGCCGAGTATCTCCCTCGCGCTAAGGAAGCCACCATTTTCGACTATTCCAAGACCGAGCTAAAGCAGGCCAAAGACGAATTCGGCGACAAAATCAAGACAAAATCTGGTGACATTTACAATATTCCATTTAAGGATAATTCTTTCGACTGCCTGATGATGGTCCGCGCTACGCACCATTTTAATAATATGCCTAAAGTCACCGCCGAATTATACCGCATCTTGAAGCCGGGCGGTATTGCCGTAATAGAAGTCGCCAATAAGCGCACACTGCCCAAGATGTTCCGCTACTGGTTTAAAGGCGATGATGTCAATCCGTTTGACAAAAAGCCATCTAATCTTAAGGGTCTTAACAAAGACGGTTTCTATAACTATCATCCAAAATATATCGAGGAAGTCTTTGAAGGCGCCGGTTTCGAAATTGAGGAGACTCTTTCCGTTTCCAATTTCCGTAGCACCACTCTAAAGAAAATTTTCAAGCCCGGCTTCCTCATCGCCCTCGAAAAGCCCACCCAGAAACTCCTAGCCCCAGTGAAGTTCGCGCCCTCAATATATTATAAATTAAGGAAGCCAGAATAATAAGGATATTATAACTGAGCGGGGTGCGGAGCTACGGCGAGCATTAGAGCGCGGCCCCCGTAACGACGGGCGGACGCGACTCGCACGCGAAGTTAGGATATTCTTATTATTCTGGTTTTATGTTATAATATATTTATGGGACGCCATCGTTCAACGGATAGGACATATCCCCTCTAAGGATACAATGTAGGTTCGATTCCTACTGGCGTCGCCAAACCAAGATTTTAAAGCATAAAAAACGCCCCGGCCTTAAACCGGGGCATTATGTTGTGAGAAAAGTTGGCTAGTCTACATTTCGTGTTGGCGCCGGAATCTCGGCTGTCGGCTCGTAGATGTCATAATAGTGGGCTATCCTCATCGCTGTAATCTCATCGATGATGCCGTTCTGGTGAAAATACCGCGTGATGTCCGGCATCGTCAAGATTGATGCTACCGGGAATCCGCAATCTTTTTCCAGCTGCTCTCTCGCGGAAATCTTATCGTCATACTCCGAACGTTCGCAACGGTCTATCGCTACAATCGCCCCGATAATCTCCACATCCGCATGCTCATCCAGAAATTCTACTGCTTCATAGATAGATGTGCCGCTCGTCAGGACATCGTCTACGATGATTATCTTATCAAACTGACGAATCTCTGTGCCAAGCACATCGCCCATCTCGCCATGATCTTTCGGTGAGCGGTTGCTACAGTAGCGTACTACGTCATCGTAGATGTCGTCCACTGCTACCGCCACAGCGCTTGCCAGTGCGATGCCTTTGTAGGCCGGCCCAAACAATACGTCAAAGTGCGCCCAATAAAACTTCTTGCGCAGCGCCGCCGCATAGCATCTCGCTAAAATCTTCAGCTCGCGCCCGTTGTCAAATGTCCCAGAGTGAATAAAGAACGGCGATTCGCGCCCAGTTTTTAGCGTGTATTCGCCAAAACTTATCGCGTTCGCCTCAATCAAAAGCTTAATTAAATCCTGCTCGTAGTTTTCTCTAAACATCATCCCACCTCCGTAATAAAAATTAAACCGATTAGTTTCTGAGCCGCACCCATTAATGCTCCTCTCACAAAAATACCAGAGCACCAACCCTGCTCTCTAGTATCTACTATAGCATATTTTATAAATAAAATCAACCGATAACTTTTTATGCTACAATAAAGAACTTATGGTATAATAGATATTAAATAACATTCATAAATAACTGGGAGGTCTAATGAATATTGTTAAAAAATGGGGACTAGCAATATCAGCATTATTTATTATGGCATTAACGGCGGTGTTTGTAGCGCCAAATATCTTCGCGACAGACTCATCCGTAAATGGCGATGTGCTTCATTCGGCAACACTAACTTACGATAAAGATGTAGTTGATATTTATAATAATGCCTATGTAGTTTCGATTGACGACCATAAAGATTTGACAATTGATTTTGACGTGGAAGAAGGATGGTACGGGGTAAGCAGGATTTTACTTCGTAACATCACAGAAAATGGTGACGCTAAAAACGTTTGCGAGACCGGCACTCGGCAATGTGTTATCAATTCTACTGATCTCCTGCCTCAATCTGGTATCGAAATCGTGCTTTATGATTATGATAATACGGTCGTACGCCAGACTATGCTGGGCCTAATCATCAAACAGAATGCTACGAAGGAAGATTTTGAGGTGCCAGTTACACTAGGTCCGGTTAAGGACGTCAATATCGATATGGGCACCATTACTTCTGGGATGGGTTTTACTTTTAGTCCTATACCAGTTCCAATCAAATACGAGCATTATCCAGACGGCCGTTCGGTCATAGGGCTTGGTACCAATTCTACCGATAAGGAATTCTGGGAAGATGCAGCTAAAGACCAGATGAAAGACCGCATTTCTAAATCCGATTTGTACCAAAAATGGAAGGATACTAAAGAGCATCAACAAAGCGGGAAAAGCTTAGGGCTAGTCTGGAGCGTTGCTGGCTATGCGACTTCTTATGATAATCATCCAGAAAAAATGACTGGGACCTTGCAGTTTTATGTTGGCTCTGGATATAATATAATGGGTCAATATGCTATTTTTACCTATTCAGTAACGGTAACCTATGGAGCTGATGGCGAATTTGTCTTTTTGCTTTTCCCGCAGAGCGAGCAGCGCTTTAATGGCACATTGGACCTTGGCGTGTCAGCCGGACTAGAACTTTACGGCGGGATTGGTTCTGGCTGGCTAGCATCAATAGGGGTATATGGTGCAGCTAAGGTTAGTATTGGAGCTCATGTTTTACCTGAATTTGATTTTTACAGCCTTAATGTTTCCGGTGAGGTGGGCCTGAAGGCAAAGGTGCTTGGGCGAACAGTAGCGACATTTACCTTTTTGGAAGGTTCGCACGAGTTTATCAATAATGTGACGGAAACTGATGATGCGACCACTTATTCGACAGATTTGAATTTACAAAACACAATAAACAATAATCTAGATGATCTTATTGCCAGCGACTATGGCAGTAAACCAGCTGGTACAATAAAGCTGCCAGAAGGTGAGACTACCTGGAGCCTTGACAATCTCGATAAGCCAACCAAGCAGACTGATTATGCGCATCAGATTGCTGAAAATGTTTATGCTAACAGTGGCACTCAAATCATGAAGCATCCTTCTAGGGAGCTAGATGCGGTTGCAGTATTTGCGAATAATAACGGAGAGCTAAACTATTCAATCTACGATGGGCTTGCCCGGCAGATGAGCGAGCCGCAGCTAGTCGCCGGCAATGATGGGCAAGATTTTGACGCGCGCTTTTCGCGGGGGTCCTATCCAGATCAATCCTATCTCGTATGGAGACGCATCAAGAATGATGGTAGCAATAACGCTACCTTGAGCGAAGTAGCACAGAGTGGCGAAATTATGATTGCAAAATTTGACCAAGATTCCAATAGTTTTACGGGTCAGGAATACGTAACTTCGGATTCAACTAATATTTATGGAGGCGTAGGCGTGACTACCGGCAAGGACGAAAGTGATCTTGAGCCATATGTTTTTGCCTATACTAATGCCGATTATGATCCTGAGGGCCTTATTGATGGCGACCGCAATATTATGCTTTTCCGCAAAACAAGTGGTGGATGGGAAGGAGAAGTGATTAAAAACTTATGGGGAACTATAGTCTCTTTTGATGCGGGCATCTACGATGGTAAGCCAAGTGTAGCATGTACTTTTTGGAACGATTTTGCCGATGTGCTCATTACTTACGTTATTGACGCTGAAGGTAAAATAGTGGCAGCCTTTAATGATGGCTGGGGTGCTCAGTTTGTAAAAAATCATGGAGAGCAAGCACTAGTGTTTATGCAAGATGGTAAATTATATAGTTCTGTAAGTGGCGGGCAAAAGACTCTTGAATTTGGCGATGACAATAACTCGCTTCCAAATACGCCGTTTAAGATAATCGGTGATTTAAGTGAGACATTTATGGTTTCTTATCTTTCCAATGTTGATTCACGTCAGAATTTAGTAGGCTATGTAAAGGCCAATGGCGTGTGTAGCTATGAGCCTGTGGTAGTTACAAATGTAAAAGAAAATTCTAATGTGACTTATTATGCTGGGCTATTTATTGGCGACAATGCCTTTATTGGCGACAATGCAATTCCGTTTATCATTTATACAGCGCAAGATTATGAGAATGTTGATTCTGAATGGGTGGAGGGGCAGGCCGATATGTATGCAATGTCGGGCGCAGCAACCAACCATGTTTCGATTCTAGCTGCCGACATTACCAACTTAAAGGATTTAGCGGTCGATACCGATGTGGCTAAAGTAGATGTGCTTTTGAAAAACACTGGACTATTTCATGTTGATAAATTCTCACTGTATCTCAAGAATAAAGACGAATCTAGCGATCAATATATCAAACTAGGAGATTACGAAATTCCAACTCTAAGCCCAGGCGATCTATACCAGCTTGAGTTAGAGCTTCCCGAGGCTGACTATACCAATCCACGAGCTTATATACTGGGCGCTACTAGCCGCGATAATGAATATGCTGATATTGGTGTGCAGTCTGAGTATCAGGTAGACGCAAGCGAAGGATCGGTTCAGATTATTGATTTGAAATACGATTTTCACAATCGTGGCAACCATGACGCCTACACCGTTACGACCAAATCGCTTGGCCCTGGTATTAAAAATGGGAAGTTAGTGTATTATAATACTGTCAACAAGACAGTATATAAGGAAGTACCTTTTGAAAATCTAGCCCCAGGCGACGAAATTAGTGACACTGTAGAAAATACGGATGCTATGCTGAGTGCCACCTACGAGCACCTTGCTGTGCGCGTCATGAATACTGATGAAAATGTTAATGATAACTTGCCAGCTTATAAATTCCGCCAGATGGAGCTTTTGCCGGCCTGGTTTAAAGATTATATCAATAAGGTTGGTGGCCGTCACCATCCGGATGGGGGTCATTTACCAAATACTGGGGCGTTTACAAGAGCAGCAGTTGTCGCGGTAGAGTCTGGTAGCATAATATTGGTAGCAGTAGGTGTTTCGATAAGTGCATGGTTCTTGCGCAGGAAGAATAAAAGGTAGTCTTTCACCCCGCAAATAATTGTTGCGGGGCAACTACTTCAAAAAAGAGAGTGTATAGCTCTCTTTTTCTATTTAGTTTCTGATCTGGTGACCTCAGCGGGAATTGAACCCACATTGACGGGATGAAAACCCGTTGTACTAACCATTATACTATGAGGCCAAGCGAGGATAAAATACAAAGCTTGCTTTGGATTTTAATCCGAGCGCCGGTCGCACGATTTTCTGAAAGAAAATCGGGAGGCCAAGCGAGGAAAATGAAGATGAAAGCTTGCTTTCAGATTCATTTAACGAACGAGGCCGCACTAGCGAAGCTAGGGAGGCCAAATGAGGAAAATCCTCTACCATATTATACCAAACTTTATTGCTCTTTGCAAGCCAAATTCACTTCATAAGTATAATCTGCCTTGCCGTATGGCTCGTTTGGGTGGTATTTTATGTAGGAAGTATTAGTATTACACTTATAATGTGCCGTGTCAAACACTTCGCGCAAATTCCCGCCCCGCCCCTCGTCAAACACTAACAGCTGCCGCAGATATACCCGCTCCATCCCGTTTTCTTTGAATTGTCCCATCGCATCAAACAGGGAATTATCACCTAAATTATTCACGAATTTATCGTAATAGTAATTTTCATAATAATCTTTTGCTAGATTATTCATTTCGCGCTCCGTCCGATACTCTGGCATATTATAAAATTGCAGTGCCACATAGCCTATCACCCCAATAATCGCTACCACCAGCGCGCCTATTGCCACTTTAGTGATTATATCGGTTGTTTTTCCATAACGCTTGTTCTTCATACTTTAATTATATGCTATAATTGAATTATGAGCAAATTCTTATTTAAACGTACTAAAATCTTGGCCACCATTGGCCCATCCGTCTTTTCCGAAGAAAAAATCACCGATTTAATCATGGCTGGCGTTAATGGCTGTCGTCTTAATTTCTCCCATGGTAATAATACCGAAAGAGATCAGCATATCAAATGGATTCGCGATGCTGCCGCAAAAAAGGGGCGCTCCGTTGCTATCTTACAGGATTTACAGGGTCCAAAGATTCGCCTTGGCATCATCAAAGACAATCATATGGACATAAAAAAGGGCGACGAGCTCATCCTAGATTCCGCCGTAGAGGAGCACGATGGCTCCCATATTCTCCCCGTCCAATATAATCTTGCCGAGCGCATGAAGGTTGGCGAACCTCTCTATATGTTTGACGGCAAAATCAGGACTACCGTTAAGGAAATCGTTTCAAAGACGGCCATCAAGGTAGTCGCCGAAAACGACGGCTTCATCATGAGCAATAAAGGTCTCAATCTTCCAGATACAGATTTTGGCGGCGATATTCTCACCGAGAAAGATATGGCCGATATTGAATTTGGGGCGTCCAGAGATTTCGACTATGTCGCGCTGAGTTTTGTCCAATGCGCTGAAGATATCGAAAAACTCCGCCAAATTCTTCTATCTCATGGCTCTACCGCCCAGATTATCGCTAAAATTGAGACTAAAAAGGCTATCGAAACAGACGAGAGTCTAGAGGCTATCGTCAAGGCCACCGATGGCATCATGATTGCTCGTGGCGATATGGCCGTAGAGGCTGGCGCCGAAGTCGTCCCAGTCATCCAGAGAAAATTGATTTATCTCTGCCGCAAATACGGCAAGATGTGTATCGTCGCCACCCAAATGATGAGCTCCATGGTAGATAACCCTGAGCCATCTCGTGCAGAAGTTTCCGATGTGGCCAACGCTGTCATCCAGGGCGCCGACGCCGTAATGCTTTCCGACGAAACCGCCAACGGCAAATATCCTGTAGAAACCGTCAAAGCCATGAAAAAGGTTATCCTCTATACTCAGAATAACACCAAAATGATTCCCCTAAACGACGAAATTGAAAGCGACGAAAGTTACGATGCGATTTCTCACGCTACTACCGAATTAGCCGAGAAGATTGACGCGGACGTTATCATCTGCCAGACTTCCACTGGCGCCACCGCCGCCGCTATCGCCGCCCAGCGCC
>JAFWNO010000036.1 GCA_017510305.1 Candidatus Saccharimonadota bacterium
AAAACCTCATCGCAGACAACCAAATCGATAAAAACAAAACTCTCCGCCTGATGGACACGGTAGAATTAAAGCAGGAAGAAGCCGATCCAGACGAATACGACGAGCACATCTGGACTAGCATCCCCAATACCACCAAAATGCTCACTGCCATCAAAGACAAATTAATCCAAATCGACCCTAAAAATACTAACACTTACGAACGGCAAGCCGCTTCCTACGTGCAAAAATTAACAGAGTTAGACCAAGAAATCCGCAGCATCGTCGCAAACAGTAGTCGAAAAGAACTCGTCTTTGCAGACCGCTTTCCATTTCTCTACTTCGTCACCGAATACGGCCTCGATTACACCGCCGCCTTCCCAGGCTGTAGCGAGCAGACCGAAGCCAGCAGCCAGACCATCTCCACCCTTATCGACAAAGTCAAAAAAGGCCACATTCCTGTCATCCTCAAAATCGAAATGACTCCTGATAATCTCGCCCAGACTATCAGCGAGGCCACCAACGCCAAAATCCTCACTCTCTATTCCGCCCACAATATCTCCGCCGAAGATTTTGAAAAGGGTACCACCTATCTAGACCTTCTCGAGAAAAACGTAGACACCTTAAAGAAGGCTCTAAACTAATGAAAACCTTCCTTTCTACACACCATCTCAGCCTCGGCTACGGCAACAATCCGCCAGTTTTAATAGATGTCAATATCAAAATCAACAAAGGCGATTTTGTCTGCATTGTCGGCGCTAATGGCTCTGGCAAATCCACCTTGATAAAAGGCATCCTTGGCCTCATCAGACCCAAATCTGGCCAGATTTCCTTTGAAAACGGTCTAAAGCCGACTAATATCGGCTATCTCCCCCAAAATACCAAGACCGACCCAGATTTTCCCGCCCTAGTGAAAGAAATCGTCCTTTCTGGCACGCTCGGCCAAATGAAAAGTCGCCCATTTTATAGTAAAAAAGAGCAAAAAATCGTAGAAAATAATCTAAAACGCCTGCAAATTAATCATCTCAGTAGTCACAGTTTTGCCGAGCTTTCTGGTGGTCAAAAGCAAAAAGTCCTCCTCGCTCGTGCCCTCTCCGCCACCACCGAACTTCTCATCCTCGACGAGCCATCCAATAATCTCGACCATCAGTCTAAAAAAGATTTCTACCAGACTCTAAAACAGTTAAACAGAGAAGGGCTCACCATCATTATGATTACTCACGATTTAGACACCGAAGATTTAATTGGTAATAAAATCATCGCCCTAGATAATTCCAGCGCCAGCACTTACACCACCAAAGAATATCTAAAGAGGTATCAAAAATGAGCCAAATTCTCACTATGTTCTCTTACGATTTTATGCTTAGAGCAGCTATAGTCGGCCTAGCCATTTCTATCGCTGCTGCGCTCGTCGGAGTATCAGTCGTCCTCCGCAAAAATTCCATGATCGGCGACGGCCTCTCGCACGTCGCCTTTGGCGCCTTTGCTATTGCTACCGTCCTTGGCCTCACTCCAGTCTGGTTCGCCATGCCAATTGTGATTTTGGCCTCTTTCTTCATCCTCCGCCTTAGCAGAAAGCAAAGTGGCGATGCTATTTTAGCCATCCTTTCCGCCTCTAGCCTCGCTATTGGTACGCTCGTTATCTCTATCAATAAAGGTGTCAATATCGATTTAAACGGCTATCTCTTCGGCAGTATTCTCTCTGTTAGCTGGCTAGACGTCGTCCTCAGCCTCATTATCACCGCCATCACCATCTCCCTTTACGTCTTTGCCTACCACCGCATCTTTGCCATCACCCTCGACCCAGACTTCGCCAAATCCATCGGCATCAAAACCGGCCTCTACGACGGCATTTTCGCCATCATCTGCTCACTCATTATCGTCCTCGGCATGCGCCTACTCGGCGCACTTCTCATCTCCAGCCTTATCATTTTTCCTACCCTCACCGCTAAAAATCTTTGTAAAAGTTTTAAAAGCGTAGTTATCACCGCCAGTATCATCTCCTGCCTTACCTTCATCATTGGCCTAATTCTATCCTACCTACTAAACACTCCCACTGGTGCCACCGTCGTATTATCAAGTCTTGCTGCCTATCTACTAACTAAAATTTATTCGCTTCTCTAATTCTGCCCAGTTAGCCACCGCCAAATACTTTCAAAGAACGACGGGGAATTAGACGGCATCGCGGTATCAGCCTTATTTTCTTCACTTGTCACTTACGTAGCCGGTTTTGCCCCCTCCGGTGATGGATCCACCTGCTCGGCAAATACCAGTAAACGGTATCTCGAAGTCCCCAGCGGGGTACACGTCACTAGCGTCAGCATCGGTCGCGTAGCATCGATTAACAGAGAATTCACATCCGTTGGCTCTACTGTCTTTTTATCCGTCACGGTATAAGTATAGCGCTTTGAATCATAATTTATGTAAATCGTATCGCCCGCCACCAACCTTTCCAGCCCCGAGAAGATAAACTTATACTGATTATTACTATAAATATCTCCAGCCGAGTGCCCTGATATTACTAAATTCCCAGCCTCCCCAGGCATCGCATTGGCCCCAGGAATAGAGAACTGTGCCACCCCATGATTCATCGCCTCCATCACCGTCGCCTCGTCATTAGAAATTCCAAAATTTATCGGCACTTCTATATTAAGTTTTGGAATAATCAACTTTGGATCCGGCCCAGGCGCCGCCGTTACTGTGGCATCTATCGCCGTAATGCCATCATCAGACACATTCCCAGGCGACACATACGCCATAATCGGCGCAAAAACTAGCCTATTATATTGCAAAAATAACGCCAGAAGTATCACAAAAATTCCTGCCGCTGCCGGCACCCACCGCCGCGACCTCCTCCGCTTGCTAGCCGCGTCCGAAGCTTTCTTTTGAATTTTCTCCCTCAAAATCTGCGCAATATTCTGCTTCTCCCCCTCTGTTGGCTCAGGCTCCGCTGCCGGCGAAACAATCGCCTTCTCCTCTGGCTCTGGCGCCGAAACAATAATCTGCCGCGGCTGCGCTATCGCGCTCGCCTCTGCAATTTGCTTCTGATACTCTAAATCTTTTCGAATCTTCTCATTTTTCTCTCGTTCCGTCTGAATGTAAGCCTTAGCCGCCTTTGCGTAATAATCACTGTAATACTTCTGATAATAATTTTGCCATGCCGAATGATATTTCTTCCAATCCGCCCCCGAATTAGACCGCTTCGTCTGTATCGGTGCCTCTTTATATTTATTGGCATTTGAATAGGACGCTACCACCTTCTGGCGAGCGATTTCTGCAGCGGTCTGTCTTTGGCGAGCATCAGATGAAAACCCACCACTTTTAGAATCCATAAGTACATTATACTTTATAATTGCTCACGTTTCAAGAGAAGTTTATCTCCATCCACTCTAAAATAATACAAATATCGCCCATTACCGTTTATCAGCGCCGGATACCCGCTACTCGCCTTTACTAACTCCCTACGATTCGTCCCATCAAAATCATAAACTATCAATTCTCCGTCTACAATCGTCCCAATTAAATAATCATCCAGCCAAAAATATTTATCGCTCGGTAGTTCATATTCGTAAATCTGCTCTGTTTCCGCATCCATCACCCCCATATTCTTACCATTACTCATTATCACCATCTGGCCATTTTTACTTGCCTCAAAATTAATCGGCACAGATTTCAAATCTTGCTCCAGATACTTCTCCATCGCAAAATCCTGCCCCACCACTGGAAAATCATCCGCCTTATACCCTACAAACTTCTGCGAAAGCAACAGGCTTAAATATGTATCACCCAAATACTCCTCCACCGCTACCTTTACTACCATACTATTGTCCGTCACATCCATTACTTTTACTGGTTTATTATCGCCATCACGATACGTTTCTATTATCCTTTTCTCATCTGCCGTCTTTTTTACATAGACTACCTCATCCTTATCATTCGCAAAACTTAACACATTGCTAGCCAGCACTCCAGAGGCCTCTTTATTGGACACATAAATCTGCCGGAGATTTCCATTTTCTACTACCCACAGTCTATCTCCTGCCTCATTTAGTGGCTCCACATCAGAAAAATTCATGCCAAACATCTCTGTCAAATTAACACTTTTCTCTGGCGTTTTCAAATCTATTATCTGCCACTCCCTCGTACTCTCTTTCGTCACCTCCACAAGCACCCTCTCGTTATTTGATAGCCACTCTAAAGTATTCAACGTCCCATCAAACAAATTCGCCGTATTTATCTCGACCTCTTTCAAATCGTTACTATTTAAATCTACAAAATACCATATTTTACTATCATTTTTCGCATATAACATAAACCTACGATTATCCGAAAACTTCACCCAAGCTATATCCTCTAAAGTCTTCGCCGTCTCCGCGCCTCTGTTTTCCTTAAAAAGTCTAGGGTATTTCAACCTTAAGAATATGCCAGACCGCACGTTTATTTGCTTCTGCCAATCTGTATACCCATCTCTATATAGCCGCACAGTATGCTCGCCAGCCGAAAGCATCCGGCTAGTTTCCGTCCGCGGGAAAATATCCTCGCCGTCTATCTGAATCGAGGCTCCCGAAGGTTCAGACACTAATTGTACCAGTCCAGATTGTTCTACGCTCCACTCATCACCAGTTTTTAAACTATATCCCATCACCATAAACATCAAAAGCGCCACAATCACCACTACTGCCACTACCATTATCGATTCAGTAAGCGCCACACGCATCATCTGCTTACGCTTCTTTTCACTGTCCATAGTACAATTTTATCATATTTATAAAAAATCACTTGCATTTTTATAATGCTTTACGTTATAATAGTAAATAATGAGTAAATCAGAGAATCAAAAAAACTACTCTAGTTCTGCCACTCACCAAAGCGTGCAGAAATCTTCTACATTAAATCGCAAATATGTTTCCCGCCCGACTATCCGCATCGAAATCGATAAAATCAAAGAGGAAGCGCATGCCGCGCCAGCAGTTCTCGCAGAGGAATCTATCCCCGTAGAGGTAGACGAGCCATCTATTGTCCCAGAGGAGCCGCTTCGCTCCATCCTGCAAACCCCCCCAGAAAATATCATTATCGAGCGCACCAAGCAAATAGAAATCGTCGATGCTTTCTCCGAGCCAGAGGAAGATAAAATTGAAGATGATGTAAAAAATACAACAGATATAGATGTTGCCGAGCCAGCAGATTCCCCAGATCTCCCGCCAGAAACCCATCCTTATCAAAGAATCATCGACGAAGTCGCCATTAAAAATTCCGTGTCTGCTGACGCCGACGGCGAAACCGTTCCGCCACCCACTCCTCGGGAGCTTAAGAATGAAGCCATCAAAAAGGCCCTCCATCAACTAGACGAGCAAAGGGAAGAAGACGCAGCAGTCTCCAAAGTTATCGCCAGCGAAAAGAAGCAGGCTCGCTCTGAAAAGCACGCCAAAAAGCAAAGCAAATCTAAGCATACACTTTCAGATTCTTTCAAAAAGAATAAACGCCATTCATCCGTTAGCAAATTCATCCTTGCCTTCGCCACTTCTGCCGCCTGTATCGGCATCCTCGGCTACTTTGTTAGTCTTAACATGCCTAGTATCTCCGTTCGCGTCGCCGCCATGCAGACTGGTATCGAAGCCGCCTATCCATCTTATGTTCCCAGAGATTATCAATTATCTGGCGTCTCCACCGGCGATAACAACACCGTCACCATCAATTTCTCCGGCAAAGATAGTGACGCTTTCTATATTTCCGAGGAAAAAAGCAGTTGGGATTCCAACGCCCTCCTTAATAACTATGTCAAATCGGAGTGGGGCGAAGATTACACCACTCTCCGCGAGCAAGGCGTCACCATCTACATCCACAATTCTGATGCCACTTGGGTCAACGGCGGCATCCTCTACAAGCTAAAGACCACCGGCGGTTCATTAAGTAAAAAATTAATCAAAAACATCGCATTATCCCTATAATATGGTATAATATACTATATGATTAAAACTCGTTTTGCGCCCAGCCCCACTGGCTATATTCACATCGGCAACGTCCGCAGTGCCATTTATCCATACCTAATTGCCAAGCAAAATAATGGCAAATTTATCCTCCGCATCGAGGATACCGATCGGGCGCGCTATGTCGAGGGTGCTACCGAGTTAATTTTAGATACCTTAAAGTGGCTTGGCCTTGATTGGGATGAAGGCGTGGAAGTCGGCGGCCCAAACGAGCCATATTATCAGTCTGAAAGAAAAGCCATCTATCACAAATGGGCACAAAAGCTAATTAATTCTGGCCGCGCCTATGCTGACCCTACTCCTCCGGAGGTCATTGACGAATATCGCAAGGCCGACAATGCAAAAAAGATTCCATTTCTTTACCGTAATCATCGCCCAGCGGAAACTCCTGAGTGGCACGAAGGTATTCCTCTCCGTTTCAAAGCCGAGCCAAAGGCTTACGAGTGGCACGATGAAGTTATGGGCGATATGCACTCCGGCCCCGAAGTCTGCGACGATATTATCCTTATCAAAAAGGATGGCCTTCCTACCTACAATTTTGCCCACATCGTCGACGATGCCGAAATGGGCGTCACTCACATCGCCAGAGGAAATGAATATCTATCTAGTGTGCCAAATTACCTTGCCCTCTACGAAGCCCTAGGCCTAGAGCGCCCTAAATTCCTCTCTCTACCCCATATTCTCGCACCCCAAGGCAACAAAAAACTCGGCAAGCGCGATGGTGCCAAATCCGCCACCGAATACCGCGACGACGGCATCCTGCCCGAAGCTATGCTAAATTATCTTGCTTGCCTCGGCTGGAACGATGGCACCGAAAAGGAAATCTACACCAAGGAAGAATTACTAAAAAACTTCTCTATTGATCGCATCCAAAATTCCGGCGCGCGTTTTGACGAAGTTAAAATCCTCTGGATGAACGGCCAATGGATTCGAAAAATTGCCGACGAGCAGGGAATCGACGCCCTCTATGCTCGTACAGAGGGCTTCTGGCCAGAGTCTGCAGCCCCCTATCCAGACACCTACAAGAAAAAAGTCCTCTCCATTATTTACGATCGCCTCAAGACTCTTTCCGATCTTCGCGATATGACCGATTACTTCTTTAAAGACCCCCGCATTCTCCTCCCAGCCATCGTTACCCACAAAATGCTAAAAAAGATGTCTGAGGAGCAATTAATCGATCTTCTCACCGCCGCCATCGAAAAATTAGATGCTATCCCTGAAGATGAATGGAATGCAGACAACCTACAAAATGCTTTCAATGAATTATTGAAAGAAACCAAGAAAAAACCAGGCGAATTCTTCACCCTCATCCGCATCGCCATATCTTTTGCTCCATTTTCACCAGCACTCAATCTTACCGCTGAAGCCCTCGGTAAAGAAGTATTCCTAGCCAGGCTAAACAAAGTCCGCACCGCCCTTGCTAACGATTAGCTTTACCACCACTCTATACTTTAATTATACCACATTTTGCCATAAAAATCAAGATATGCTATAATTTAACCATAAACGAGACAATAACATGCAACCAAGCGAACAAGATTTAGAAAAAATTAACCTAGGCATCTCCGAGACGCCAGAGATGTCCATCGACGGCAAGGATGGCAAAAAGAAAAAACGCCACACTTCCAGCAAAAAGACTAAAAAAGGTGAAAAGCCTAAGAAAAAATGGTCCACCAAAAAGAAAGTCATCGTTTGGTCTATTGTAATTATTGTCTTAATCGGTGCCGGCGTAGGCGGATTCTTCCTCTATCAATATCTCACCCGCAAAGAAGAGCCAGTTGCTACCGAGGAAAAACAGCCCGAAAAGCCACATTATTACAGTATTCTCTCCGGTGAAGAAATCGCAAGCGAGTCACTCAATTCCTCCCCGACTTTCTGCGTCCAGATTCCAAACGGCCTAGATGGCGCTCGCCCCCAAGTTGGCTTAGCTCAGGCCCCAGTCGTCTTTGAATCTATCGCCGAGGCCGGCATTACCCGTTTTGCTGCCATCTTCCAGAATCCTACCTCGTCCGCCATCGGCCCCATCCGCTCTCTCCGCCCTTATTATCTAGAGTGGGACACTCCATATGATTGCACCGTCGTCCATGCTGGCGGCTCTTACGAAGCTCTAGAGGCTCTAAAGAGTGGCGGCTATCGCGACCTTACCGAGGATAATACCTACGAATGGCGCGACTACTCCGCTTACGTCGCTCCAAATAATCTCTTTACCTCTGCTAATCTCTTAAAGAAATTCAATGATGATCATGGCTACACCACCTCCAACGTCAAATCTTTCACCCGTATGCGCCCAGTAGAAGCCGATACTGATCGCAAAGAGGCTATTGAGGCCAGCAAAGAAAAGACCGAAACTAACGAAGCTGGCGACGAGATAAAAGTCCCAGGCACTCCTCTAGTTAAAAATATCTCTGTTAATTTCGGTTATACCGCCTCTTTCAATACTATCTATACTTACAATGAAGAGACTGGCGACTATCTCCGATCCTACGCCGACGGCGTCCCACATTACACCTTCACTTGCCCTGAAGGCCTAGAAAATCCTGCCCCTCAGCAGCAATGTGGCGAAGCTAAGCAGGTCGCACCAAAAGCCGTAGCTGCCATATTCGTCCAGCAGAGCCTCGATAGAGACGGCTACCACATCGTCTCCCAGACTACTGGCGAAGGCAAAGCTTACATCTTCCAAAACGGCAGAGCTTACGAAGGCACTTGGTCCCGCCAAAGCTACAGCGAGCCTCTCAAATTCACCGATAAAGATGGCAAAGAAATCGCCATCGTCCCCGGCCAGCTCTGGATCGCCACCATCCCCACCTCCACCGGCTCCGTCAATTATTAATCACAATCGTAAGTCATATCTGAAGTATCATCCCCGTCCGCCAATTCTTCAGCTTCCTCAGAATTCAAAAGAGTCTCCAAATTCTCAATGTCTTTTTGGTCTTTGATATCTTTTACTTCCGTCATTTGGAAACTCCTTTGGTTATCTTATACTAAGTATACCACAAAAAATCCCCAACGGGGGATCTTGAAGGCTCCTGGTGATCTCGGCGGGATTCGAACCCGCGATTGCCTGGATGAGAACCAGGAGTCCTGGACCGCTAGACGACGAGACCAAGATACTCACCTGGAGCCATATACCAATTGTAACACAAATATGTTATAATTACAACTATGAAATCCCTTCCAATTGTAGCGTTAATTGGTCAGACTAACGCAGGCAAATCTAGCCTGCTCAATCGTCTTGCCCATAAAAATATCGCTATCGTCGCCAGGGAAGAGGGCACTACTCGCGACTCTGTCTCTGCCCGCATCGATAATCGCTTCCTCTTAGTCGACACTGCCGGCCTCAAAGATCCAGAAGACGATTTTGAAGCCACCATCCAAGACCAAATCGCTGACGCAATTGATTCCGCCGAAGTTATCCTCCTTACCTTAGATTCCACTAAATATCCAGACGATAAAGATAAGCAAATCGCCAAATCCGCTCTCAAATCCAAAAAGCCAGTCATTCTAGTCTTAAACAAATCAGACAAAGGCGAATCTCTCCCGGATGAAGAATTTCTCCGCCTCGGCATCAAGCCCGACATGACAATCCGCACCTCCGCCACCACCGGCCAAGGCACCCGCGACTTAGCCGAAAAAGTTCAAGATATAATAGGAAATAACATTTATAAAGAAAAAGACACTTCATTGAAGGTGGCTCTTATCGGCCGCCCAAACGTCGGCAAGTCCAGCCTCTTCAACTCTCTAGCTAAAAAGCAACAAGCCATCGTTTCTTCTCGCCAAGGCACCACTAGAGATGTAAATCGAGTCACTATCAAATTTAAAGGCCGCGACATCGAGTTTCTAGATACCGCCGGCCTCAGAAAGCCAGGCAAAAGGGAAGTCGGCATCGAAAAATTTTCCGCCCTCCGCACTCTCGCCGCCATTGAAGAGGCGGATATCTGCGCCCTCCTCATCGACGCCACCGAGCCTCACTCCAAACTAGACCAATCCCTCGCCGGCCAAATCGTCGACGCCGGCAAAGGAATCATCGTTATTCTAACCAAGAGCGATTTAATCAATGAAAGAAACGATCAGGCTTTGCCATCCGAAACCGTGCCCCGGATTTCTTACGAGAAATCCGACGCGAGCGATACCCGCAACGGCGGGCTAGCGCGAGCAGGGTTGAGGAGGCAAACGCCTGTCGTTTCTAGCACTACCGATGAAATCCTTGACAAATTAGAATACGATTTCAATTTTATCCCCTACGCCCCCGTCCTCATCACCAGCAGCGAAACTGGCAAAAACGTCACCAAACTATACGACCTCATCGAAACCGTCGACAAATCCCGCCACACTGAAATCCCTACCAGCAAGTTAAATCACATCCTAAGAGACGCTGTCGTCTCCCACCCCCCTGCCGGCCTCAAAAATACCCATCCCAAGCCCAAATATATCGTCCAGACAGACACCTGCCCGCCTTGGTTTGTCATCCACGGCCGAGAAATGCAGATGATGCACTGGTCCTACAAGCGCTTCCTAGAGAGAAAAATCAGGGAAGAATACCCCCTTGTTGGCACCCCAATTATGTTTAGCTTTCATAATGAAACAAAGCAAGAAAAACAGGGGCATAAAAAGAGCGAGGCTTAGCCCCGCTCTGGCACAATCGGCCCACCGCCATGTTTACTCATTATCGCGGCATTTACTCCTACTAACTCATTGGTCTTTCTCTGGTATTTCCACGCCAAATCTCTCTGCCATTTCAATACCGCCACTGTCGCTGGGCATTTTTCATTCCACATCTCTATCAAAAAATCCAGCCGATGTTGCATTGTGTCGCGCCCTATATCAAGCTGCCCACATCTTAATCTACATAACATCTCCACATAGGCATCCTTCAATTCTTCCTCGTTCGGGCAAGGAATATCATGAATTTTGCTGTGAATTTTGCGATGCAGAGTATATTGTGGTATGTACACTTTCAGATACGGATGCGCCCGCAGCAACTTCGCATATCCCTTATCCCAATGCCTTCCCTGATACAACAAATGGTGCCAATCTGATTTCTTTGAGTCGCATTTCTTAGCCCACTTCAGCCGATTTCTGCGCCTCTTATACCGCTTGCTCATGTCCCACCCCCTAGGTCTTGTGCTAATTTACACCCATCCTCTCTTATTGTATCACAATATGATATAATTTTAGTATGAAACTAATCGTCGGCCTCGGCAATCCAGGCAATCAGTACAATTTTACTCGCCACAATTTCGGCTTCCTCGCCCTCGATTTTTATGCCAAAGTCAAAGGTTGGGACTGGGACACCACCCCTAAATTTAACGCCATCTATCACAAAGAGGGCGATACTATTTTCATCAAGCCCCAGACTTTCTATAATGAAGTAGGGCAAGCCGCTCAAGCCTTCTCTCACTATTACAAAATCTCCCCAGCAGACATCTTTGTTCTTGCGGACGATTTCAATCTCACCTTCGGCACTACTAGATATAGAGAAAAAGGCTCCGCCGGCGGCAATAATGGCCTCAAATCCTTAATCAAAGAGTTAAACACCGAAAATTTCCCTCGCCTCCGCCTCGGCACCGCCAATGACGAACTTAGAAGAAAGATTGGCGATACCGACTTCGTCCTCTCTAAATTCACCGACGAAGAAAAGGGGGAACTCCCAAATATCCTCCGTACTACCTCTGATAAGATTGACAATTTTATACATTAGTGGTATAATTAAGACATAGGGGCCAATTTTTGTACCCCAGTTAGAACCTTAAAAAAGCATAAGGAGGAGGGAAATTATGCAAAATTTTGTAGAAACCCTGAAACAGGAAACCGAAAATACCGCTAACAAGCGGCCGATCCGCGACATCCAAAACGTCGTCATGCCGGGGGATTTCGCAAACCAG
>JAFWNO010000037.1 GCA_017510305.1 Candidatus Saccharimonadota bacterium
ATAGATCCAGATTTGGCTGAGGACATAAAGAGGCGGTTTGTGACGGGGGCATTTACAGATAGCGATAAAGATATAATAGTAAAACGTGGCAGGGAAGAGGCGCATTTTAAGCGGGCAGAGGTTAATAAAATTGTTCAGGTGAGGCTACACGAGATATTTATGGGGGTGAGGAGCGAGCTGAAGCGGGCTGGCTATGATAGGCGGCTGCCGGAAGGGATTGTGTTGGTAGGGGGTGGCGCAAAGATGCGTGACATAGAAGTGTTTGCTAAAGACGTAATGGAGGCAGCGGTGAGAGTGGGGGCGCCAGCGGGGCTGAGCGGTGTATCTGAGGCGATAGAGAAGCCAGAGTATGCATCGGCGGTGGGGCTGGCTCTATATATGGCAGAGTATGGCGGAGATAGTGGCAGTACGAGGAAGAAAGCAAAGAAAAATGGCGGACTTTTTGGAGGTTTCTTCCATAAAGTTTGAAATATGTGATATAATGGAATAAAGAAAAGAGAGGATAATATAATGCCCGAAGTCAAACCTACAGAGGTGGAAAGTACAGCAAGTATTAAAGTCGTCGGTGTCGGCGGAGCCGGTGGTTCGGCAGTAAATCGCATGAAAGAAGTCGGTCTTTCTGGTGTGGAGTTTATATCTGTAAATACAGATGCGCAAGCGCTACATCATTCAGAGGCTGACGTGAAAGTTCATATTGGAAAGGGGCTGGGGGCTGGCGGCGATCCAGAGAAAGGTCGCGAGGCGGCAGAAGAAAGCCGAGAGGAAATCGGTAAGTCGCTTGATGGGGCAGATATGGTATTTATTACTCTTGGTGCTGGTGGTGGTACTGGCTCTGGTGCTGGGCCGGTGGTGGCACAAGAGGCGCGGGCGAGAGATATTTTGACGGTAGGTGTAGCAACGAAGCCATTTACATTTGAAGGCTCTACGAGAAAGGCAAATGCAGACGTAGCAATTGGCAAATTGGCCCAAGAGGTAGATGCTCTTATTACGATCCCTAACGATAGGCTACTACAGACGATTGATCCGCGTACGCCACTTCTAGAGACGTTTAAGATTGCAGATGATGTGCTTCGTCAAGGTGTGCAGGGTATTTCTGAGTTAATTACAGAGCATGCTCTTATTAACCTAGACTTTGCCGACGTAAAGGCAATCATGAAGAATGCTGGCTCGGCATTGATGGGCATCGGCCGGGCGAGTGGCGAGAATAGAGCAGTGCTTGCTGCACAGCAGGCGATTGAATCGCCTTTGATTGAGGTAAAGATTGAAGGTGCTAGGGGAGTGCTGTTCTCGGTGGCGGGTGGCTATGATATGTCGATGTCTGAGATTCAGGAGGCAGCGGAGGTGATTACTGGTGCGGTTTCGCCAGATGCAAATATTATCTTTGGTGCAGCGATTCGCCCAGAGCTAGAGGATGAAGTAATTATTATGGTGGTAGCGACTGGTTTTGATTCTGATTACTATCAAAACTTGCGCGAGCAAAGTGAGGCAGCAGCGGCAAAGATTGCTGCAGGGAACGAAGCAGCAGCAGTGGCGCTGGGTGTACCGGAGGTAGTAGAAACAACGACTACGGTAGTAGAGGAGCCAACAATTCCTAGCACAGAAGAGCCGGTGCAGGCAAGCGGGGACTTCTCGGCAGAAGATAAAGTAAATATGTGGGACTCAATTAAGTCTACAGAGGAAGACGACGATCTAGACATCCCGCCTTCACTACGCGGTAAGATTAGGAAGTAGGTAAAAATGCCAAGATTTGATCAAATCAAAATTGGCGACAGTAAAGTACTAGAAAGTAGGGAACTTCCCGATGGCTCGATGATACGTCGGAGGAGGGTGACTTCTGACGGTAAATATAGATTTACCACGTATGAACGAATAGAGATGCCACAATTATCTGTGAAGAAGACTTCGGGCAATAAAGAATCTTTTGATAGGGATAAACTTTTGACGGCAGTCCAGAGGAGTGTGGGAAAATTCTTTAATTCGGAGTTAGAGGTAGAGGAAGTAGTAAATAGAGTGGTGAATAGAGTATATGATTTGGGTCAAGACGAGGTGACTTCGCATCAGATAGGGGAAGCGATTTTGGATGTGCTGGCAGAGATGAACGAAGTGGCATATGTGCGGTTTGCAAGCGTGTTTTTGAAATTTAAAACAATGGATGAATTTGAAGAAATAATTAGAAAACAAAGAGAAAGGAGAAATAAAAAATGAAAGTAGTAATCGTTGGGCGAGATAATACAGATTACGCTAGGGAAGTAGAGATGTGGATGGCGGATTTTAAGCACGATACAGGTAAGGATGTAGAGCGGCTAGACCCAGATTCGATAGAGGGGGAGATATTTGCGCGAGCGAGGGATATCGTGGAGTATCCGTCGGTGGTGGCGGTGTCTGATGATGGAGCGGTACTGAAGATTTGGCGGGGGACGCCGTTGCCGCAAATAGATGAAGTGAGTTACTACGTACGAGAACAATAAAATTCTTTTTAAAAATTCCCATCTTAGCATTTTTCCAGCTTTGCTCTATTAGAAATAGCGCTACAGCTGGAGAAAATACTAATCTGGAATTTTTTAATTAAGAATTTTTATGTTATAATATTAAGTATGAAAAAGATAATCTTGAAATGTAGGCTGAAGAATCGGGATGATTTTGAGCAGAAATTATCTGATATAGATATGGATTTTGGCTCGGTGTATTGGCAATACGATAGAGTATTTGTGCCGAGGGGATACAGGCCACACTCTAGCTTTCCGAGACTAATTATGCGGACAGAGATGCGGGCGCTAGATAGGCCGCCAAGGTATGAATTTATTATGAAGCGGCACGTGGAAGATAGTGGGATAGATATCGTAGATGCGACGGTGGTGAGAGATTATTCAGAAACAGTGAAGATTATCCAGCAGCTGGGCTTTAAGTTGGAAGCAGAGGTATCTCGCCGCCGGCAGGAAATTACGATGGATTCTGGCACGAAGCTATATCTAGATAAGGTAGAAAATGTAGACGGCTACTACGCAAAAATGGAGGCGGTATTAGATGCGGACGACAAGGTGAGCGAAGTGAGGGAAGAGATGACGAACACCTTGAAGGCGCTAGGGCAGAGCGATTTTAGTGGGGATGGGTATTACGAGTTAATTACGATAAATTCTTAGCTTATCCTCTTGGCGGCTCGCCTTCGGCGTCTTTCAAAAGTTTCTTTGATTTTATCTCGTAGCGGCGGCCATTAACCGGCGATACGTAATAATCTTCGTTTAAAAGATTTACAAACATCGTTAAATCTTTATCATCCATGATAATGATAGAGCCATCGTCATCCGTCATTAACTCAAGTTGAACTTGGTCGGCATAATCAATCAAATCTTCCTGCGACATTTCCTCGGCGATGTCGAGATCTTGGAGTTTCTTTACGAGCGGCTTTCTATCAATTAGCAAGTCATTGAGCGTGAGACCTTCGGAGAAAGACAATTTATACTTCTCTTGAAGTTCCTTGGCCTTCGCCTCGGCGATAGCCTCTGTTTTATAATCATACTGGAAAAGATTTTCAAATTTAGACTGATTGAACACAATAATTGTATCGTCAATAATTGCGACTTGATTATCATCTGGCATCTTGATGCCCACCTCGGCCGTAAATGGCTCAAAACTTTCACCGTTTAATTCCCAAGAGGTAGCGCCCTTTAGCGCGCTAGAAGCAGGGATACCTTTAGCAATATAAAATACTTTGGTGCCGCTATCTCCGCCGGGATAAGAAAACTTGGCGATGATACCCTTTATCTTCTTAAATTCATACTCATTATCGGTAAAGTAGTCTATATCTTTATATTCGTGCTCAATCAGATGTAGCAAAGTTTCTGCCCGGCCAACCTTTTCCAGTTTAGTACGATATATCTCTTTATCTTCGCCAGAAGGGTTTTCATAATCTACGCAGACCAGGCCTTTGTCTGCCTCTTTAATTACATACTGGATAGCCTCCGCCATAAACATCGCCTTGATATTATTTGCTAGCGCATCAGAATAGCGCACCTTATACGGAGTGTAATTTTTATTGAATAGAAAGAGTTCTACAGAGACATTATTCTTAATTTCGTCTACTTCGTTTGCCCACTGAAACACATCAAATTTCTCAACTGGGGCTGCTGGGGTATCGTTTTCCATAATTTTCTCCACTTATCTAATCTGTTATCTCTGATTATAACAAATTTTTAAGATTATGCAATGCAAAGAGAGTTGTTTAGCTTATGCTTGTGTGCTTGCAATATCTTTGCTAAAATAAAACTGTTTGCGAAGACAATAGACAAGCACAGATTAAAGAAAGGAATTAATTTTTGTGTTATGTCTAAATCTTTAATGGCCGATGAAGATAAAATCTTCAATCAATGGAATAAAGTAAAGAAAAAATTAAATAAACTGACAAAAGGAAAATATTTTAAGGAAGGGGAAATATGGTGGTGCGGAGTAGGTAAAAATGTTGGCGTGGAAGTATACGGAAAAGGGGAAAGTTTTTCTAGGCCAGTTTTAATATATAAAAAACTAAGCGGTAAAAATTTTCTTGGAATATGTTTGACTTCACGGACGCATACTGGTAGTTGGTATGTAAGGTATGAGCTTGGTGGGAAAGTTGGCTATGTTAATCTTTCGCAAGTTAAGACATTGAGTGTGAATAGACTATACAAGAAGATTGGAAAAATGAGTGACAGGGATATAAAAAAGGTAATAAAAACTTTTAGAAAGCTGTATTGTGGTAGAAAAAATTTCCTCAGGCGATTAGGCCTGAGGTGAGAAACTAGTGTTTCCCGAAACACGAACCACTGTTAGATAGATTTGTATATCTAACGGGGAGTGGGGGCTACCCACGAAAATTTATAGTTCCATTATAGCAGAGTTTTACATAAAATGCAATGGTTTTATTTGGAGATTTTTTGGTGTGGAAAAGTGAGTAAAAAAGTGCTGCAAAAAGTGCTTGCGTTTTTGATAGAGCTTGCGTATAATAGAGGAAGATAGGCAAATGTCAGATAATATTTAATATGGAGGTGTTTAATGAGCAGTAGCTTTAAACTCAAACAACAGACCAGGGGGAAGAATAAAACAGGTTTATCACTGGAGAAAAGTGCACCGAGCAAGGCATACAGTATGTTTGCCCTTGGTGCTTTTGCGTTTCTCGCGGCGTATACGGTGGCGAGTGTAGTCGCGCCGGTGAAGAATTCGTCCGCAACGCCGCAAGAAGTAGCGGCGAGAGTGTTGAATACAGACACGGAGATTAGTATTACCCCTGGCCAAGCTACTGTGAACTTGAACGTCGGCCAGCCAGACCCAACGGGTACGTTTGTGTCGGCGTCGGATACGCTGATGGCCAAGTCTACCTCC
>JAFWNO010000038.1 GCA_017510305.1 Candidatus Saccharimonadota bacterium
AAACAGGGGTAGAACGAGGTAGTGCTTGAAGCTAATTTGACGAGTATGATAAAATGGGAGCGTGGCGCACTTTTCTAGGCTAATAGAACTAAATGGTACTCTGATGATTGGTGGCATGTGTGGAGATCATACATGGGAGCATCATTAAAGCGTTATTTACTAGAGATTTCAGATGTTTCCAAAGTAGAGAAAGGAGGATAATAATATGAATAATGAAGTTACTATTATTAATCTCTGGGTGCTATGTTTTCATATCACCTTCTCTCTAGGCAAACGGAAGCCTAAAAAATAGTTTAAGCCCTCGCGAGAGGACTTAAACAACCGTCACAGTACATTACATATACAAATTCTAGTAACGTATATGTAATGTGCTTTATAGTCTTATTCTATTACAGCTACAGCTATTTGTCAAACCTAGCCCAATTGATCACTCCCCATGGTAGGCCGATTACTCTAACAACTTTGCAAGCAAAGTTGTATCGCTTAATCGTCCTTCCATAAAGTAGCTAGAAACTATGTTTCTAGGGCTTTTTTACAAAAAGCCAAAAAGAGCCTTCGGCTCTTTTTCTACTTTATGGTCGGGGGTACCAGGATCGAACTGGCGACCTCACGTCCCCCAGACGTGCGCGCTACCGCTGCGCCAACCCCCGATAATTACTAATTCTGTTAAGTCGGCGATAAAATCCTTCAGATTGGTAGTTTCTCCAAGCGAAGCGCTATTCCTATAGAGCGAGCGAGGAAAACTACCAAGATGAGAGATTTTAGCCCGAATTAACTGGTCTGGGTGATGAGACTTGAACTCACGACCTCAGCGTCCCGAACGCTGCGCGCTACCAACTGCGCCACACCCAGTTACTCTATTATTATACCACCTCTATTACCTTTTTACGAGAGTTTTGCCCCTGTACAATCTCAATCCTACTCTTTGCCACACCAAAATACTTAGAAAGCACCTTCATCAAGGCTTTATTTGCTTCCCCATCGTGCGCCTTCGCTCGCAAATAGACGACCAAAGTCCCATCCTCGGTCACAATCACCTTCTCTTGGCTCGTGCCCGGCTTTACCACAACACATTGGCTCATGCTTTCATTATATCAAATCTTATGATAAAATAACAGATATGAATCAGGAGGTTGCGCTAAAAATCTTAAAAAGTGGCCAAAGTGCTTTTTTGACAGGCCCTGCCGGCGCCGGCAAAACTTATGTCCTCAACGAATTTATTAAATTCGCCAAAAAGAAACATCTTCCCGTTGCTAAAACTGCCACTACTGGCCTCGCCGCCACGCATCTTTCTGGCAATACTATCCACGCTTGGTCTGGTATCGGCATCAACAAGACAATTCCCCACCGTTTCTTTGATAAACTTTCCAAAACTCGCCGCGAAACTATCTGCCGTGCCAGCATTCTCATCATCGATGAAATTTCCATGATGCACGATTACCTTCTAGATGCCGTTAACGAAATTTGCAAAATTGTCCGCGAGGATGATTCCCCATTTGGTGGCCTCCAAGTCGTAATGGCTGGCGACTTTGCTCAGCTTCCGCCTATCAATCGCGCCGATGATAAAATCAAAGGTAATTTCGCCTATCTTTCCAAAGCCTGGGAAGAATTAAATCCCGCTATCTGCTACCTTTCCACCCAATACCGCCAAGAAGACCAAGATTTTCTAGATATCTTAAATGCCATTCGCGAAAATAATGTTCGTCGCCATCACGCCGAGACTTTATTAGAACGCGTTGGCGCTGAAACCTCCGACGTCTTCACCGAATTACATACCACCAATTTCAACGTCGATAAAGTTAACGACCGTCGCCTCGCCGACATTTACGAAGAAGAAATGACTTACGAGATGACTCACACCGGCTCTGAAGGCAAAGTCCAGACTTTAAAGCGCTCCGTTCTCGCTCCAGAAATCCTCCGCCTTAAAATCGGCGCTACCGTTATGGCCTTAAAAAACGATCCATCACAAAGATTCGTTAATGGCTCTATTGGTAAGATTATAGATTTTGAGGAAGGCACTGGCTACCCAGTAGTAGAGTTTAATAGTGGCCGCACCGCAACCGTTGGCTACGACACTTGGGAAATGCGCGATGGCGAGCGCAAAGTCGCTGGCGTCACTCAAATACCCTTGCGCCTTGCTTGGGCCATCACTGTCCACAAATCTCAAGGCATGACATTAGATAGTGCCGTGCTAGACCTCCGCCACACTTTCGCCCCAGGTATGGGCTATGTCGCACTATCTCGCGTTAAAAATCTCAATTCCATGTCCCTCCTCGGCATCGGCAAAACCGCCCTAAAAGTTTCCCCCGAAGCCGTCAAAATGAACGCGCTCTGGAAAGCGAAATCGGAAAAACTAGCCAGCGAAATACAGAAGTAAGCCATTTGAAGGGGGTCGCGGACTTGCTAGGAGCGCTAGCGCGGCACACCCGTGACGACCGGACGACGCAGCGAATAGAAGCGGTAAGCTAGCTTACCGCTTCTTGAGCGAGGAGGAACGGAAAGCCGAAGGCTTACAGGCTGTGCCGACGCGCCCCGAAAATGACTTATTTCTGCATTTCGCTAGACAAGTATTTTATCAATTTCGCGCCAATTACTTACTCGGATAATCCGACTCCGGAGCAAATCTTCCGGGTGCGCCGATTGATTCTTTGGACTATCAAATAGTAGTTTAATTTTCCCCTGTTCCAAATTATCAGGATTATCATCAATCCTAATATCAAATTCCATATTATTCTTATGGCAAGTAAATATCAGCTGAGACGGCGTAATAAATGGCAACTGCGATATTAAATATTCGTATTTATTCTTCAAATTATCACCAATAAAATCTTGATGATCTTTCCATAAGAAATTTGTCACAATATACAAATCGTATTTACGATTCAATTTAGCCAATACATCTTTACAGCCCGAAAGTAGCGCCACACCCGCATAAGCATTATCATTCTTCCCTGGCTCAATTTCTTTTGGTCTCACCAAAACATTATCCATATCTACGGCTAAAGTCTGCTTTTGTGGTTTCATAATTACCTTCCTTTCCTCCATTATAGTATAGATTTCAAGAATTTACCAGTCGGGGTGTTTGGATTTTTTGCAATTTCCTCTGGCGTCCCCTCGGCAATCACTTGCCCGCCTTTCTGCCCGCCTTCCGGCCCCATATCAATAATCCAATCTGCCGATTTAATCACATGCAAATTATGCTCAATAATAATCATCGAATTCCCACCATCCACTAGCTTCCCCAAAATCCCAAGCAATCTCTTCACGTCATCCGTATGTAGCCCCGTCGTCGGCTCATCCAAAATATACAAAGTCTTACCAGTAGAACGTCGCGCTAATTCTGTTGCTAGTTTAATTCTCTGTGCCTCACCACCAGAAAATGTCGTCGCTGGCTGCCCCAGTTTAATATACCCTAGCCCCACCTCTTGAATTGTCTTTAATTTTGGCGCGATGCTCGGAATATTCGCAAAGAATTCCACCGCCTCATCTATCGTCATATTTAATACCTCTGAAATATCTTTACCTTTATATTTAATCTCCAGCGCTTCTCTATTATATCTCTTGCCATGGCAAGTCGGACAAGTCACATATACATCTGGCAAAAAGTGCATCTCAATTTTATTCACGCCATCACCTTGGCAGGCTTCGCATCTTCCGCCCTTAATATTAAATGAGAACCTCCCCGCCTTATATCCTCGCACTTCCGCCTCCGGCTGCGCCGCATAAAGCGTCCGGATTTGGTTAAACACCCCAGTATATGTGGCCGGGTTAGATCGCGGCGTTCGCCCAATCGGCGATTGGTCTATTACAATACACTTATCTAGATTCTCAATTCCTTCAATTCTCTCGTGCAGCCCCGGCACCGTCTGCGCTCGGTGCAGCCTTGCCAAAAGTTCATTTGCCAAAATATCATTTACAAGCGTAGATTTCCCCGAGCCAGACACTCCCGACACTACTGTCATCACGCCCAGCGGAAAATGTACATCTATATTTTTTAGATTATTCTCACGCGCCCCCACTACTACTAATTCCTTGCCAGCCTTTGCCTTCCGCCTTTTCTTCGGCACTGGAATCGTCTCTTTCCCAGAAAGATACTTACCGGTAATCGAATTTGGATTTTTCATTACTTCCTCTGGCGTACCAGCCGCTACTACTTCCCCGCCACGGTTCCCCGCCCCAGGCCCAATGTCGACAAGATAATCACTCTGCAGCATCGTATCTTCATCGTGCTCTACCACTAAAACTGTGTTCTTCAAATCTCTCAGGTGCTTTAAAGTAGCAATTAGCTTATCATTATCTCGCTGATGCAAACCAATCGATGGCTCATCCAGCACATATAATACCCCCTGCAGTCCTGAGCCTATCTGTGTAGCCAGGCGAATTCTCTGCGCCTCGCCACCAGATAGTGTATTTGCCGCCCTGCCAAGCTCTAGATAACCCAGCCCCACATCTTGCATAAATTTCACTCTCTCGCGAATCTCCTTCAAAATTGGTTGCGCAATCATCTGCTCAGACTCAGAAAATTTCAAATCTTTACTTAATACTTCCAGAGTCGCATCCACATCCAAATTACACATGTCTACAATATTTAAATCATTTACCGTCACCGCTAATACCGCTGGCTTCAACCTTGCTCCATGGCAAGTCTGACATTCGCGCACTCGCATAAATCTTTCGATATCTTTCCGCACAAAGTCACTATCCGTCTCTCTATGTCTACGCTCTAGAGTCGGTATCACTCCCTCATAGGTAGATTCATAGGTAGCCCCTTCGCTCCACTTCCCCGAGCCACTCACTTTCACCTGATATTTCTCATCACCCGTCCCATAAAGTATCATCTGCTTCACTTCTTCAGATAATTCCCCTATTGGTACATGCACCGAAAAACCATGTCTCTTTCCTACACTTTGCAATCTCTTCAGCCACCAAGAATCTTGATTTACTCTATTAAATGGCCTTATACCACCCTCCGCAATTGTCAAATTCTCATTAAACACCAGCGCTGGATCTATCTCAAGCCTTGTTCCTAGTCCTGTACAAGTCGGGCAGGCCCCTTGTGGCGCATTAAAAGAGAATAATCTCGGCTCTAGCTCGGGTATCAATTCGTCCGGATGATATTCGCAAGCATATCTCTGCGAAAAAGCAAATACCTCTGAATTGTCCTGGTTAATCCCATTTTCCGAAATCGCCGTAGAATTATCATTAATCTTCAAAAGTTTAATAATTCCCTGCCCCAGCTCCAGCGCCTGCTCTATCGAGCCAGATATTCTCGACAAAAGTTCTGGGTTTAGCACAAATCTATCCACCACAATCTCAATATCGTGTTTTTCCTGTTTCTTTAGCTCTGGAAATTCATCAAGCGCATAAACTATCCCATCCACCCTCACGCGGGAAAATCCCTTCGCCAGGTATTGCTCAGGAATATGTAAAAATTCACCCTTCTTCTGCTGCACTATCGGCGCTAGCAACATCAATTTTGAGCCAAGCGGCAATTTCATTACTTCATTTACAATGTCTTCTACACTCCTACGGCTCACCTCTCTATGACACACCGGGCAATGTGGCACCCCCACTCTTGCAAATAGTAACCGCAGATAATCATATACTTCTGTCACCGTCGCTACCGTAGAGCGCGGGTTTCGCGAAGTAGATTTCTGGTCAATCGAAATTGCCGGCGAAAGCCCCGTAATTGTATCCACATCCGGCTTATCCATAATCCCGAGAAACATCCTCGCGTACGAGCTCAGTGATTCCACATATCTTCTCTGCCCCTCCGCATAAATCGTATCAAAAGCTAGGCTCGACTTTCCCGAGCCAGATAGCCCAGTTATTACTACCAATTTATCGCGCGGAATATCTACATCAATATCTTTTAGATTATGCTGCCTCGCCCCGCGCACCTTTATCGCATTTTCCATAGTATAATTACCACTCTTCCTTTTAACACCCTATATTATACTACAGATTTATACTTATGTCTAGACTCACTAACACCGTACCAAAAATCAACACATCCAAGATAAACCTATTGAGCATAGCAACGAACAGCAAATCGATTAGTCTTATTGCTACTAAGAATATCGGCTGCATTACTATTAATAAGTAAACGATACGCCGTAGTATTATCATACTCAGTAGATGACCACAAATAAGTCGTAGCAGATAAACCCCAATCTGCATACAATCCTCCACCACTATATTTGCTTACTAATAGTTCAAAATTAGACTTGGATGGAAAAGCAAAGCCATTTGGGCAAGAACCTCTATCCTCCCATGTCGCATATGTATAAGTACTAGTCTGCCAACATTTTCCATCTGCTAACTTTTTTACATTATAACCATTAACTATCCCTACTCCACCACTAGCAATGCTAGCACATGTCATACTACAATTTCTAGTTACAGTAATATTAGATGTGGTGGTAGTAATTGTGGTAGATGGGCTAGTAGAACTTACTATAGTACCACCAGTTGTGGTCCATTGCCAGAATTCCATATTTGTTCCACATGTATTCGCAGCAATATTCACTGTAGTATTCGGCGCATACCACCCAGAGCCGCTTCCACCACTCACTGTGAGGTAAGCCCTAATAGTAACGGCACTAGCCTTAGTATAGTTAGTATTGCTATGCCCTGCGGCGGTGAAGGATACGGCATAAGTGCCGGCTGTTACGCCGCTAGGAATAGTACACTGGACAGCTCTATAATCTCCACTAGTGGTTTCAGAGCAATCTGTCATGGCAGTAGAGCCAATAGTACCAATAACTGTACCAAATGCGGTAGAGTTAGCTGCTTCCGCATTAGTTGCCATAGTAATAGTTGTAGTGGCATTATTATTACCAACATCCGGTGTTACAATAGTAATAGAGTAATTTGAAGTTACGGTAATGGCATTAGCTTTAGTATAAGTAGCACTATGCCAAGTACTCGTTAGTTCTATGTTGTAGGTACCAACTGGCAGACCTCCTTGCTCTACCGTTCCTCCGGGATAGGCGCATCGTGCCGCCCTATAGTTTGTGCCACTTATCTCCACTATGGTTTCGCTACAGTTAGTTAAAGATAAATCAACACCAAGAGAGGAGTTGGTAATCTTGGCGGTTACATCACCTAGACCTAGTTCTGTGGCTGGGGTAGTAGTGACGATGGTAATGTCTTGTGCTGCTTGATCTAGGGTAAGGCTATTCGGGCTCACACCCTGAATGGTAT
>JAFWNO010000039.1 GCA_017510305.1 Candidatus Saccharimonadota bacterium
GGAGCTTTTGAATAGCATGAAGGGGAAGGATGGTGATGGAGAAATGACGAAGGAAGTGGCGACAGCACTCTTGACGGGGATAGTGGCAGAGACGGATAGATTTTCCAATGATAAGACTACGCCAGAAACGATGAATGTGGCGAGCGAGTTAATGAAGGCGGGAGCGGACCAGAAATTGATTGCGGATAATATTGAGCTTGGTGGGAAAAAGAAGGCGGAGGAGCCTGCGCCGGAGATAAAACCTGAGCCGGTGATGGAAGTGAAGCATGAGGAGACAGTAGAGATGCCTGAGCCGGAGCAGACGGAGGAGCAGAAAACTGCGACAGAGCAATTGGAGCAGATGATACAAGCGCCGTCTGAGGAAGAAACGGCTATGGAGCAATTGCGCCAAGTAGCAAATGATGTGGAATTACCGAAGTTCGAGCCTGGACAGAATCCGGCGGAAGTGATAGCGCCAGAGATGACGGAGAAGGAGGCGAATAATATTCCAGAGATGAATTTTGGGGGTGGTGAGGTAAAAGTAGAACCGACGAGCGAGAAGAAGGAAGAGCAGCCGATAACAACTGGGGATGTGGTGAATATTGTACCGCCGAGTGAGCAGCCAAAGGATGAGGCGGAGTTGCCACCAGTGGCGGAGGAGGCAGAACCGAAAGATGAGATGCCAGTAACAAAGTTGGAAGATATAGATAAAGAGATTGAACTACCACCACCGCCGGTGCCACCGGTGCCGCCAGAGCCAACGGCTGAAGCGGGTGGTGAGCCGGAGTTGCCAAAGATTGAGATTAAGGAAGATGCAACTTTGACGGAAGAAACGCCTGCTGAGGCGTCTGATTCAGGTGATAGTGAAAGCCTTGTAGATCCATCGGCTTTTAAGATACCTGGCATGTGATATAATTATCACAGATGAATAATGATGAGATTTTGCTAGTTGATAAGCCGGCGGGGATGAGCTCTTTTGGGGTGGTGGCGAGAGTGAGAAGGAGGCTTTCTGAAGAGGCTGGACATAAAGTGAAGGTGGGGCATACGGGAACACTTGATCCGTTTGCGACTGGGCTTTTGATTTTGCTTACTGGGAAGGGAACAAAGAGGGCGAATGAATTTTTGAAACTTGATAAGGAATACGAGGCGACCATTTGTTTAGGAAAAGTTTCTAGTACAGGGGATATCGAAGGCGACATTTCCGACTATCCTTTTTCGGGTCGCGTTCGCGCCGCCCGCCGTTGCGGGGGCGCGCCGCTTGAGCCTCGCTTCGCTCGCGCGTCCCAAGGGGCGAACGGTCGTAACCTGCGCACACCCCGAAGAAAGGATGTCGAAAATGTCCTAGCTTCATTCGTTGGGGAAATTTTCCAACAAGTGCCGAGTTATTCGGCTGTAAAGATAAATGGGCAGAGGGCATATAAGCTTGCGAGGGCGGGGAAGGAAGTGGAGATGCCGGTTAGGAAAGTAACTATATACAATATAGAGATTTTAGACTATAAGTGGCCGGAGTTGAAGATAAGATGTGAGGTGTCGAGCGGAACATATATTCGGGCGCTAGGGCAAGATATAGGGGAAAGGCTAGGTGTGGGGGGATATTTGACTCAGCTTAGAAGGACTAAAGTTGGAGAATATAGAGTGAAGGATGCCGAGCGGCGCCTAGATTTTATTTTTACTTGAAACTTTTTCCCATCTGTGCTATAATTACAACAATATGATTACAAAAGAGAAGAAAAGCGAGGCTATTGCTAAGATAGCCCGGAGTAAGAATGATGTCGGCTCGCCTGAAGTACAGGTTTCTATCTTGACTGAGAGAATCAAGGAAGTTACCGAGCACATCAAGAATAATAAGCATGATTTTATGGCTCGTCGCGGTTTGATGCAGATGGTTGGCCAGAGAAAAAAGCTTCTTAAGTATCTTGAGCGGACAGATTTTGACCTATACAAGAAAACCGTTTCTGATTTAGGTTTAAGAAAATAAGGTAAAAAAAGACCCCGTTTCTGGAAGGAAGCGGGGTTTTTGTTGTCAATGTAGAGAGTATAAGATATTTTACTGGTACCTGCTGGCAGCAGCGGATCTGCTAAAGCGCGCTAAATTTCGTGCGTATTTTGGCAAAACACGGGGCCTAGGGCTTGAAATGTCGACATTTTCTACTTCGTACTGTTTTATCAGATTCTGAGAAAATTTCTCGATTGACAGGCCCTGATTAAGATAATTTTCGAGATGCTTTTTAAAATCATCCACAAATTGCTGGGTGATTTTATCATCGACGATGCTGCCACCAAAGAATTCGATGGTAATCTTGTCTTTGAGGTGCATCTTGGTGATAACTGTGGGTGCAACTCGATATTTTTCGTCGTTAAGATAAGCCTTCCGGATGGGAAGAAAAATCTTAGTGATGACGTAATCGGTAAGTTCCTGATCTTTCTTTAAGTTTGTAATGGTTACCGTGCTGAGATGCTCAGCGTGTGTTATGTCTATATGATTAAAATCCATATAATCCCTCCCTTTGGATTTATGTTCATTTGCAACTATACTCTCCACATTTGTTGGTAATGTTCATAGTAGTAAACTACTCTTTAATTGTATCATAAACGGCAAGAAATGACAATGTGTGGTATAATGGATATAGGACATTAAATAGAAGGAAAACGGCAGATATGTAAGCTGAAATTCCGATGATATCGGGCGGATTTAAGCTTAGATACTTGTTGTTTTCCTTTAGAAAGGTATATTTTTATGGATATTATAAATCCAAATGGTAAAAAGATGGTAAAAGTCTCTACAGAACTTTGCGGGAGAGAACTATCTTTAGAGGTAAATAGAGTAGGTTTTCGCTCTACTTCTACGGTAGTGGTGCAGTATGGTGATACGGTAGTGCTAGGCGTGGCACAGGTGAGCGATAGGCCAGTAGAGCAGGACTTTTTCCCACTGTCGATTGATTACGAAGAAAAGTTTTATGCAGCGGGGAAGATTTCTGGCTCGAAGTTTATTAAGAGAGAGGGTAAGCCAGCAGACGAGGCAATCTTAGTTGGGCGCTTGATTGATAGGCCGATTCGTCCGCTATTTCCAAAGGGTTATCGCCAAGAGGTACAGGTAATTACAACTGTTTTGTCGATGGATCCAAATTTCCGGCCAGATGTGGTGGCGATGATTGCAGCATCTTCGGCGCTGATGAATGCTGGTGTGCCATTTGATGGGCCGGTAGCGGGGCTAAGAATTGGCAGAGTAAATGGTGAATTTAAGGCATTTTTGACTCCTGAAGAAAGGGAAGCATCCGATTTGGACTTAGTTGTAGCAGTGAAAGATGAGAAGGTGGTGATGGTGGAAGCTGGTGCGAAAGAAGTGCCAGAGGCAGTGATTATTGATGCGATGCGCTGGGCAGTGGAACAGGCACAGCCAGCTTTGAAATTACAGAGAGAGCTACGCGAGAAACTAGATGTAGAAGAAAAGGAATATGAGCTACTTCTGCCAGATGAGGATATCCAGAAAGAGGTGGATGCTTGGACTGCGCCACATTTTGCCGGCGGGAAAGTGCGTGGCAATGTGATAGAGAGGCATAAGATTTTGGAAGAATTAGAAGAGAAGTTCCACGCGGAGATGCTGGAGCTTCATGCGATTTCCGAGACGGAGGAGAATTCTAAGTTGGCTAAGGGTGGACTAAAGGAAATTGCTGAAAATGACCATATTACAGTAGAGCAAGCAGAGGAAAGAATTGTTTCTGAAAAGGAAGCATATTATGAGGAAATTTTGAAGAAGGAATATGCAAATGCCTTTGAACTATCTGTGCATCACGAAGTGCGTCGAGCGATTGTAGAGGAAGGTGTGCGCCCAGATGGTAGAAAATTGACAGAGGTGAGGCCGCTATCTTCACAAGTAGGAATTTTGCCAAGAGTGCACGGATCCTCGCTGTTTACACGCGGTTTAACGCAAGCAATGAATATCGTGACATTGGCGCCGCTATCCTTTGCGCAAATTGTAGATACGATGGAGGTGACGGATGGTAAGCGCCGCTATATGCATCATTATAATGCGCCAAGCTGGACGGTGGGTGAATGCGGTAGGCTTGGCTCGCCGGGGCGCCGCGAGATTGGACACGGGTATTTGGCAGAGAGAGCACTGCTGCCGGTGCTACCTTCTGAGGAAGAATTCCCATATGCGATTCGTTCGGTGACAGAAATTATGTCCCAAAATGGCTCTACATCAATGGCGGCGACCTGTTCATCTTGTATGGCATTGATGGATGCAGGTGTGCCTCTTAAGCGGCCAGTATCTGGCGTAGCGATGGGGCTGATGATGGATGTAGAGAAGGGTAAGGATATTACGCCGGCAGATATTGATAAGGCTTATACTTTGACGGATTTGATGGATGCGGAAGATTTTGCTGGTGATATGGACTTTAAGGTGACCGGTACAACAGAAGGCGTGACGGCTCTTCAGATGGATATGAAAGTGCATGGCTTGCCGGTAGATATCCTAGAGAAGGCCATTAAACAATCTCACGAGGGAAGAATGCATATTTTGGCACATATGCTGTCGGTAATTCCGGAGCCGAGGGAGAAATTGTCTGATAATGCACCGCAGATTGAGAAAATAAAGATTGATCCAAAGAAGATTGGTACGATTATTGGCAAGGGTGGCGAGACAATTAATGCGATTACTACAGAGACTGGTGCCGGTGTGGATGTAGATGATAGTGGACTTGTAACAGTATCTGGGCCGAATGCGGAAGTGATTGCGAAGGCTGTGGAATGGATTAAATCTTTGGTGGAAGAGCCAGAAGTAGGGAAGATTTATACTGGTAAAGTAGTAAGTATTAAGGATTTTGGGGCGTTTGTGAATATCTTGCCGGGGATTGATGGAATGCTACATATTTCGCAGATTGCGGATAAACGGATAGATAAGGTGACGGACGTGCTATCTGAGGGGGATACTGTGAGAGTGAAGCTGACGGCGATTGATGATAGGGGGAAGTTGAGTTTGTCGATGAAGGGGGTGGCGCAGAAGTAGATTTCTGAATGCCATGATAAAAACACCTACTTTAAAGTAGGTGTTTTTTGTAATTATTTGTAGAGGTTACCAGCCACCGCCGCCGCCCCCACCGCCTCCGCCGCCGGAGAAACCGCCACCACCAGAGCCGGAGGAGGAACTGCTAGAAGACATTGTAGCTAGGGAAGAACTCATAGAGCTGATGGCGGAAGTGAAATCGCGAGTATTGAACATAGTTGTGCCGATATACCAAGATGGGGTGAGTCTTGGATTTTCATCGTAATAGACTTGAAGCTGTTTGAGCCAGCTTTTTTCCATACCAAAGAGAGAGGCATAGGGAAGTAATCTTTCGTATAATTTGACTCGACCTTCGGTGTCTTTTGGAGCACCATCGGTGGATTGATTAAATGTGAGACGATCCTTTTCGGCGAGGCCGATATATTCTTTGAGGCCGGCGGCGTAATTGGAAGCGTCGAGACCGGTGCGAGTATATTTAGAGTATTTTGTAATTTGCTTGATGAGGAATAGACTGGTGATAAGAGTGGCTATGGCAATGATTGGTGTGGCAGCCCAAAAGATATCTTCGCCAATGAGGGTAGCATAATTATAATCAAGTAGAGTAATTAGGCCGTAGAAGCCACCGATGAGGGCAATGACATATAAAACAAGGAAGAAAGTTGGCAGGCCAGAATGAGTTTTTTCAACGAATAAGCCTTTTTTGACGAGGGATGATTTGAGATTAATGGGAAAAGCCGTGATGAGGGAATGGCGAGTAGAAGAGTAGCTAGAGTATTTTTCAATTGGAATTTCTTCATCGATAGTAAATTGTTTTTTGCTGCCGGCGAAGATTTGGAGTGTCTGGAGCTGGTCTGATGTTAAATTGTTGGCATCTTTGATGCGGATGGACCATTTCTTTTTGTCGGTCTGGATAAGCTCGACTTTGTGGGAGACGGCAAGCTCTAGGAGATTTGCCACTTGGAGATTTCTGGTGCTGCCAAGATAAACAGTGCCAAGCTCGGCGGCAGTAAAGCCTTTTAGGGGGATGTATTGAGCAGGCGTGAGAAGATCTTTATAGTATCTTTTATCATTGCGAGCGTATTTATTGTAGGCGGTGACTAGGTAGGTGATGAGGGCGATGGAAATAACGGAGAGAATTGCGAGGATGATAAGAAGAAGATAGCTTTCGTGGTGGATGATAGTGAAGGTGCCGGCAGGGAATTTAACGGCCATGGTTAAGTTCTCGCTACTTTTAAGATTTTCTGTTTTGAAGGAGAGTCCATCGGAAATGTTGTTTATTTTACAACGTGATTGATTGTTGCTGCCGTGGCGGCCAACATAGCACCATGTATTATCGGTGGAAGGAATCTTGATGTCGTTTGCAAAGTGGAGATTGGCGGTAAGGGAATTAAACTTCTGCGACCAGCCGGTGCCGTTGGTATCCCAATACAATTCTTGATAGCCATCAAATTCGGTGATGACATTTTCAAATTCGTATTCTAGGACATAGACTTGCTTGCCGTGGACATAGGAATTGGCATCGCCAACATAGACGATAAAAGAGCCATAGTTTGATTGATTTTCAATTTTGGCGACAGGCTCGGGCTGGCCGTTTCTAGTGACGGAAAGGTCTAGATGAGTAGAGCTTTTCATGGTGAGATTTTTGCCGTTTTGATTGGTGTAAGGGATGACGCGAGTGATGCCGTGATTTTGATTGGTATCTGGAAAGACGGCGGTGAGAATTTCTTTGACTTTCATTTTGGATGAGCCATCTTCGGCTTTTGATAGATAATAATCAAATTGAGCGTCTTCAAAATAGAAATCGTTGGCGGTGGCGCTGGCAGGTAGGATGCCGATAATGCTAATAATAAGTGTAGTAAGGGCAACAAGAATTTTTCTCATAATTTTATTATAGCATATTAGAAGGAGCAAGCGACAACGATTTACTTTGTGAACGCCTGCGTTTTCCAAAATGTAAAGACACAGGGTCTTGACATTTTGGAAAGCCTCCGGGATACTGTTCACAAAGTAAATGTTGACGCTTTCGCTCCAGATGATATAATATATATATGGCGAAAAAGCGTAAAGCTACAAAACGGAAGTCGTCTGGGCGGGGAAGGTCGACGAAGGAGGTAGCGCCAGAGCACGAGCTGCCCGGTGGTTTTTGGCGGCAAGTAGTGGCAGTGCTGATGATTGTAGTAGCGATTATCGCAGTCTTGACTTGGTTTAAGGCGGGGGGAGATTTGTTAAATGGGATACATGAGGGGTTACTTAGCCTGATTGGCTATGCTACTTATGCGATTCCGATTTTGCTAGTATATCTGGCGGTGTCGATTTTTAGAAGTGACACTAATCAATTACCGGCGGTGGTGTGGTTTGCGTCACTTTTGATACTATTATGGCTGGCGGGAGCATTTGGAGTGCCAACGATTGGCGAGGCAAATCCGACTGGCTGAGTGGTAGGGAAAGTTTTGAACGATGCGATGACGAAGATTTTGGACAAGAGCGTGGTGATGCTGATATATGTGGTTTTGATATTTATTACGGGGATATTTATATTGCAGGTGTCGCCGGCGGCGGTGTTTAAGGGGCTAGTAGGTATGTTTAAGGTAGGGAAGAAGGAGGAGGCGGAGAATGCGAAGGTGGCGCGTGAGGCGGCAGATGCAGAGCCGGTGAAGGGCGGAATGAAGAAGTTTAAGGTAAATCGTGGGGTGGAAGCGGAAGAGCCAGAGGGGAAGCCAATGAAGGTGCATAGGATGACACCAGCAAAGGCTGCGCCAGCGCCGGAGCCAACGGCTTTGATGGCGGTGAGTGATCCAAACTGGAAGATGCCGTCGCTTGATTTATTAGAGAAAAAGCAGAAGCCGGCGGACGCGGGGAATATTCAGCAAAATGCTTTGATAATCCAGTCTACTTTGGCGGAGTTTGGTATAGATGTAGAGATGGAAGGGGCAAATATTGGGCCAAAGGTGACGCAGTATACAATGAAACCGCCTTCTGGGGTGAATTTGTCAAAGATTGTGTCGCGCGATAAAGAGCTTGCGCTTAATTTGGCGGTAGATAAGATTCGTATTGAAGCGCCAATTCCTGGTACACGCTCAGTGGGTGTGGAATTACCAAATATTCGGCCGGCGGACGTGAGGTTGCGCGGAGTGCTAGAGAGCGATGAGTGGAAAAATGCAACGGATGCGCTGACTTTTGCGGTGGGGAAGGACATTTCTGGTAAGGCAGTGGTGGCGAATCTGGCAAAGATGCCACATCTTCTGATTGCTGGTACGACTGGCTCTGGTAAGTCAGTGATGACGAACACTTTGATTTCATCGCTGTTATATCGTAACTCGCCAAGTGATATGAAATTAATTATTGTAGATCCGAAGCAAGTGGAAATGGTACAGTATAATGATATTCCGCACCTTCTGACACCAATTATTAACTCTACAGACAAGGCACTATCGGCGATGAATTGGGCGGTAAATGAGATGGAGCGGCGCTATACAGAGATGGCGAAGACAAAGGTACGTAATATTATTGATTATAATAAGAAGATGGCAAATAAGCCGGTGGAAGTGGCAGATGCAGACGGCAATGAACAGAAGCAAGATGGGGGCAAGATGCCATATATTGTGATTATTATTGATGAGATGGCGGACTTAATGATGATGGCAGGGAAAGATTTGGAAATGTTGATTGTGCGTATTGCGCAGAAGGGGCGCGCGGCAGGTATACATTTGGTGCTGGCAACGCAGCGTCCAGAAGTAAAAGTGATTACTGGTTTAATTAAGGCGAATATTCCTGGTAGGATTGCCTTTGCGGTAGGCTCGGCGATTGACTCTAGAATTATGCTTGATATGACTGGTGCGGAGAAACTGCTTGGTAAAGGCGATATGCTGATGCTAACGACGGAAATGATGGGTAAGCCGCGCAGAATACAAGGTGCGTGGGCTTCGGATGAGGATGTAGATAATGTGACGAATTTCCTGCGCGAGCAAAGGCCGCCAGAATATAATGATGAAGTGATAGCACAACAAGTATCTATTAAGGGGATGGGGCCGACGGATGGTGGCTCGATTGGCGACCTTGGGCGAAAGTATGACCCGAATGATCCGTTGGTGCGGAAGGCGGTGGAAATTTCTCTTAAAAATGGTAAGTTTTCGACGGCTTCGCTTCAGACTTGGCTAGGGAAGGGGCATGGCTATGTGGCAGGGCTGGCGATTTGGTTTGAAGAAATTGGGGTGATTGGGCCAAGTAATGGGAACAAGCCACGCGAGATATTGATTTCGTCTATGGAAGAATTTGATAATATTGTGGCCTCGTTATAAAAAGATTGACTTTTTGTAATAAAAGTGTTATAATGTAACTGTGGTAGTATATTTACAGTTTGGTAGTAATGGAGGTAACGATATGGATAATGTGGAAAGGATAATAAAGCATAGACTTAAAGTAATCAGTTGTAGCTATGATATCAAGGGGGTAGTGACTCAGGAATTGGATTGTGACACTATCGCGAAGTACTATAGAGCGTCTGATTTGTTTTATAGGTTGGTACACTCTAGACTTGGAAGGAGTATTCATATGGGATTATCTGATGATGGGAAATTTCATATGAAAGATTTTTTCAAGCAGGCTGAATATGTGGCGAGAAATTTTAGTGAGGATACGAGAAACGTATTGGAGATTGGTGCCGGTATGTGTATGAATACTGATTATTTAGCTAGAAAATATCCAGATATTGATTTTGTAGCGTTGGATCTACCAAATCGAAATTTTCTGAAAATGAAAGTGCCGAGAAATGTTATGTTAGTAGAAGGAGATTATAATAATTTGTCGGACTTTTATGGAAAATTTGATTTGATATATGCAGTGGAAACTTTAGCGCACACAGAGAATAAGTCCAGAGTAATACTAGAGCTATATAAGGCTCTTAAGAGTGGCGGCAAGTTAATAATATTTGACTATTATAATGTTTTGCCATTTAGGAAGATGAAAAAATATGAAAAATGCGCCTATGCTTTGACGATGTCCGCAATGAAAACACCATATCGAGGACAGCAGATAGATAAGTTCGTAAAGGATTTGAAAGATGCTGGTTTTACTATGGTAAATGTAGAGAATCTAACAGAGAAGATTCGGCCAAGTGTGAAAAAGCTGGAACGGTGTGCAAAGATTTATTTTCAGAGGCCGGTTCTGAAGATACTGCAGAAACTCATTGTGGAGGATGCAACAATGAACGGAATTACGGGATATTTGATGGATTTGGTCTTTGATGGAAAACGAATTGGGCAATATAATCGGATAGTGGCAGTGAAGTTATAATGAAAATATACTACTGCAAAAAGCCCCGCGAAATGCGGGGCTAATTTTATGGTTATGATTATTTGTCAAGATTAGTAATTGACGGCGCGGACTTCGAAGAAGCTTTGTGGATGGGCACAGACTGGGCAGACTTCGGGGGCTTCTTCACCGGTGAAGAGATAACCGCAGTTGCGGCACTTCCAGACGGTGACTTTGTCGGATTTGAAGACGACGTCATCATCGACATTTTTGAGAAGTTTGGCGTAGCGATCTTCGTGAGTCTTTTCGATTTCGCCGACTTGTTCAAATTTTTCGGCGATTTCGTCGAAGCCTTCCTCGCGTGCGATTTTAGCAAAACCTTTATACATTTCAGCATATTCGTATTCTTCGCCCTCGATGCCGAGCTTTAAGTTTTCTTTGGTGTCGCCAACGGCGCCATCATTAAGTAACTTATACCAGATTTTAGCATGTTCTTTTTCATTATCAGAGGTCTCGGTGAAGATTTCGGAGATTTGCTCGTAGCCATCTTTTTTGGCTTGCGAAGCGAAGAATTGGTATTTTACTCTTGCTTGGCACTCGCCTGCAAAAGCCGTTTTTAAATTCTCATAAGTTTTGCTGTTTTTAAAATCCATTTAATCCTTTCTGGAGCGGAGTCTAGTTTGCATGCTTACTTTTTAAAGTGACTTTCTTTTAAAAAATGTCATACGCTGGTGTAGCGTCAGGAATATGCATTTTTTAAAAGAAAATCTGGAAACACTTTCAAAAGTAATCATCCAAACTCCCTCCTCGTGCCCTACAAATATTAATGTGTTATAATCATTATAACACATTATGGGAATTGAAAGAGTAATAGATACGAGCCTAAATGAGGAGGATGCGGCGGAAAAGGCGGTAGAGATAAGCCTTAGGCCGATGAGTTTTGATGAGTATATTGGGCAGGAGAGCTTGAAAAGAAATTTGAAACTGGCGATAGATGCAGTGAAGAAGCGGGCGGATGGGGCAACGCTAGACCATGTGCTACTTTATGGGCCACCTGGGCTTGGCAAGACGACGATGGCGAATGTGATTGCGCACGAGATGGGGGCGAATTTGAAAGTAACAAGTGGGCCAGCGATTGAAAGGGCGGGAGACCTAGCGTCACTGCTGACGAATTTGCAGGAAGGGGATGTGCTGTTTATTGATGAGATTCACCGACTGCGTAGGGCGGTGGAGGAGATTTTATATTCGGCGATGGAAGATGCGGCGATAGATATTACGATAGGGAAAGGGCCGGCGGCGCGGAGCGTGCGGCTAGATTTGCCACATTTTACTTTGATTGGCGCGACGACACGGACGGGTGCGCTAGCGGGGCCACTAAGAGATAGATTTGGCATTGTGCATAGATTGGAATATTATAAACTACCAGAGATTGGGCAAATTATTACGCGTACGGCGGGGATTTTGAATACGGAGATAAAGCCGGAGGCGACGGAGCTTTTGGCGGAGAGGTCTAGGCTGACGCCGCGGATTGCGAATAGGTTGACAAAGCGCGTGCGGGATTATGCGGATGTAAACGGGGACGGGATTGTGGATAGAGTGACGGCAGAGAAAGCGTTAGAGCTTCTAGAGATTGATGAGATGGGACTGGACCCAGCGGATAGGAATATGCTGAAATTGATACAGGATAATTATGGCGATAGGGCGGTAGGCTTGACGACAATTGCGGCACTGACTGGGGACGAGCCGAGTACAATTGAAGATTATCTGGAGCCATATCTTTTACAGATGGGGCTTCTAGAGCGGACTCCGCGAGGGAGAAGAATTACCGAGAAAGGGAAGCGCCATATTGCAAAAAATCAGTAAGTGTGATATAATAGAAGTATGAAGAAGGATTTGGTCAGACTCCGTCACGCCCGCAGTACGAAGGATTTTCCGGGTCTGAAACTAGAGTCTGATGAGTATGTAGAACTTGCGATTAAGAGGTCCCCAGTGGGACTGATTTTGATTTGGACGGGGGAGGCGATAAGTTTTTTGGTGATGGCGGTGCTTTTAACATTTATGATGCACGGAGGGGATGGGAATATTGTAGGGACGCTGCCGGCGAGCGGAAAAGCATTTATGTATTTTGTGATTTATATCTTGATGGGGGCGATGTTAATAGCGGGATTAATTGGTACGCATGTTCATAAAGGGAATACGCTTTACATTACAAATCATAGGGCAATACAAAATTCGGTGTATTCATTGATGGCAAAATCTACAAATGTGATAGAGCTATCGAAGATTGAAGATGTGTCGTTTAACCAGAAAGGTTTGTTTGAATATATATTTAAGTTGGGGACGATACGGATGGCGACGATTGGGGATGAAACGACTTACACTTTTAAGCTGGTGGATACACCGACGGATGAATTGGAAGTAATCTCACATCTAATTCACATTGAGAAGAACCGTATAGGTAAGGGTAGAAATCAAGAAGAAGAAAACTAAAAGCTAAAAAACTTAGTTTTCTAAACCCTAGTCACACCTTTGATTTCGACTTAAACTGATTGCCATTTTTACATTGTTCGTCGCTGTTAAAAGTTCCTTATGATTTGCTTCGCAAATGGGGAATTTTTAACAAGCTGAACATTGGTAAAAATGGCACATTTTAAATCTGGAAATGAAATCTAAGATGTGACTAGGGTTTAGAAAACGCTATCTCTTTAACTTTATGATCTGTTTTTCTTGATGTAATCCTCTTCTTTTTCGAGGATGGCACGGAGGGTATATTCTTTGCATTTGCCATCTTCGCAGTTGGCTGGCTCGTAGTGGTAGGAGCAGCCTTCTTGGCCGAGATTGATGCCGAGTGGATCGGTGAAAAGATTGGGATCGATGATGGTGAGATTTTTCTCAGAGATACTTTCTGGGTAATAGCCATTTTGAGCGTGGAAGCCTTCTTCTAATGCGTAGTACATGGCGTTGATAGCGGTTTTACGATCGTCGTCGCGATCCATGGCGTCGACATTGGATTTTTGAAGGAAAAAGAGGATGACTAGAAGGGAAGCAAAAACTAATACGATGACTAATTCTAAAAGTGTAAAACCATAGCGCGACTTATTCATACTTTTATTATAGCATATTTAATTGTATAATATAATAAATGAAAGAGAAACGAGTTAATTCTGAGGAAGGAATGTTGGAACTGGGCAAGAATATTGCTAAGAGCTTGACTGTTCCGGCAGTGATTGAGTTGGTTGGGGATGTGGGGGCAGGGAAGACTACGCTGACCCGAGGTATAGCGGAAGGGCTGGGGGTGAAGGAGCAGGTAACAAGTCCGAGTTTTACGATTTCGAAGGTGTATGAATTTCCAGGGGGATCTTTGGTGCATTATGATTTTTATCGATTAGGGGAGCCTGGGCTGATGATGGATGATTTGATGGAGAATATGGAGGATACTAGGACGGTTACGGTGGTGGAGTGGGCAGATTCGGTGGCTGATGTTTTGCCGGAAAAGCATAGGAGAATAGAGATTATTTTAAATGAAGATGGCTCGCGAACGATAAAGGAGATAGAAAAATGAAACTATATTTAGATACTTCGACTCCAGTTTGTGTCTTGAGATTGGATGATAAGGAATATACTTGGGAATCTGGAAAGGAATTGGCAGAGGGGCTGCATGATTTTATTCGTAATAAATTGGCGGAAAATGGGGCAGATTGGGGAGATTTGACAGAGATTACTTTCTTTGCGGGGCCTGGATCTTTCACGGGGCTGAGGATTGGGGCGACGGTAGCAAATGCCTTGGCAGATCAGCTAGATATACCTTTATATACTCATAAGGGCGAGAAAGTGCCAGTGATAATTCCTGACTATGGCAGGCCGGCGAGAATTTCATCGCCTAGAAAGTAATAAATGTGATATAATATACTTAAGGTAAAAGAAGGCATCAAATTTTATGGATCCAAAGAATAATATCTTTAATGGAATGAACAATAATTCGCCGCAGCCGGCACCGCAGCCGAGTCAGCAGCCGATGTCTAGCAATCAGCCGTTTTTTGGATTTAGCAGTGATTATGACGCGGACACTGGAGTGAATAGTGCAAATGCGATTCCACAGATGTCACAGAATCAGCCAGAGACTCAGGGGGTAATTACGCCGACGCAGCCGATTGTTCCGGCAAACCCAGATAAGTCGCCAAAGATGAAGAGGCAAAAGATGTCGAAGGCTCCGGTTTCGCCAGAGCAGACAATTAAGAAATTCACGATTCTTAGTATTATATTGGGTGTGGCGGCAGTAGTATGTCTATTTCTTGGGATATGGGGTCTGATTGATGCGATTAATACTCGGACAAAACTTGCTGATACAAATGCCGTGCTGAATGCGTACTCGGGAATTGTGAGTGAGATAGAGAATCAGACTGGCACGACGATTAATGTGGTGGAGGATTTGCCAGTGTATGTGCCGGCGAGTGACTATGTGTATATTACGGGGTGGAATATTAAATTGAAGATTCCGGCGACGTTGACTTCGGTGTCGTATATTTTGAATCAGAATGCTGATTACCATTCTTATATTTGCTTTGCGGCAATGCAAGAAGGGGTGCAATATTTCCCAGCGTTTGCAGATATTAACCAAAACCGTGATGGGGTAGGGTGCCTATATCGTATCCCAGTAACGGATGGCGAAAAGGATAGCAATGGTAATTCTTATGGCCAGGTAGTATTGACAAATGGTGATTATAATTATTTCTATAAAGAGCCGGCTAAGTTATACTCTGGGTCTGAGGCGGATAAAGGATTGGAAACTACTGCTAGAGATCTTGTGAAGCAAATGATTACTGACAATATTTCTACATACTAGTAAAAATGTGTTATACTTGAAGTGAGGGGATTTGTTATAAAATTAAATATTTGATATTTTGTTAACCCGCTATGTATTAGGAAGTACATAGCACCAAAAATCAGAAAGAAGGAAATATGGAAATAGCCATAGCAGTTATCGCCGCCGTATTGGGGCTTGGCGTAGGTGCAGGAGGTGTTTTTGCATACAATAAAAAGAACGAAAACGGGGGTAAAAATAAAGCGGATGATTTGATTCGCAAGGCAAAGCATGAAGCTTCAGATATTGTACTGAAGGCAAAACAGGAAGCGGTTGACACTGCTGAGAAATCTAAAGAAGAAGAGGTGGAGCGCCGCAAGGAATGGAAGAGGACGGAGAATCGTTTGGCGGAGAGGGAAGTGGTGCTAGATGGGAAACTGGATCAGATTGAGAAGAAGCAAGAAAAATTAGTCAGGCAAGAGAAAGATATTGAGGGCTTAAAACAAGAAATACGTGATATTCGTGAGAAGCAACACGAAAAATTAGAGAAGATTGCAGGGCTATCTAAGGCAGATGCGCGTGACAAGTTGATGCAGATGACAGAGAATGATATTAAGAAGGATTTGGTTGGACTGGTAGTGAAAGAGCAGCAAGAAATTAAGCACGATGTGGATGAGGCGGCGCAGGCGATTTTGATTACGGCGATGGAGAGGATGTCTTCTGAGGTGACGGCCGATAGGACGATTACGGCACTGAAGCTACCAGATGATGATATGAAGGGCCGGATTATTGGTAAAGAGGGGCGGAATATTCAGGCTTTGCAGAGGGCGACGGGCGTAGATATCTTGGTAGATGATACACCTGGGATGGTGGTGTTGTCTAGCTTTGACCCGATTCGCCGGCAGGTGGCTCGCTATGCGCTAGAGAGGTTAATGAAAGATGGGCGGATTAATCCGGCTTCGATTGAATCGGCGGTAGCAAAGGCTGAGAAAGAGATTGACAAGGAAGTCCAGAGAGCGGGCGAAGATGCTGCTAGGGAAGTGGGGGTGGTAGGTATCCCACGCGAGATGCTACATCTTTTGGGCGAGCTAAAGTTTAGGACATCTTATGGGCAGAATGTGCTTTTGCACTCGGTGGAGATGGCACATATTGCTGGGATGATTGCAGAGGAAATTGGGGCAGATAAGCGTATTGCAAAGACTGCAACTTTGCTTCATGATATTGGTAAGGCAGTGACGCATAAGATTGAGGGTAAGCACGCAGATATTGGGGCGGAGCTTGCTAAGAAGTATGGCTTGCCAGAGCCAGTAGTGCATGCGATTGCGGCGCATCATGATGATATCGAGCCGACTACGCCAGAGGCGGTGATTGTGAAGATTTGTGACGCACTTTCAGCGGCAAGGCCCGGCGCTAGAAATATTTCAGCAGAGAACTTTGCTGAAAGAATGCGCGATCTTGAGAATATCGCCACATCGTTCCCTGGAATTGATAAAGCCTATGCAATTTCGGCTGGTAGGGAGATAAGAGTGATTGTAGAGCCAAAACAGATTGATGATTTGACGGCATTGAAATTGGCGCGTGATATCGCTAACAAGATAGAGGCAACGATGAGCTACCCGGGTGTGATTAAAGTGAATGTAATTCGCGAGACGCGTGCGATTGAATATGCCAAGTAATAAACTTGCTTCTAGAGATAAGATAATCGTCCAGACGAGTATTGTCGGGGTGGTGGTGAATTTGTTGCTGGTAGGATTTAAGGGGGTGGTAGGGTTGATGGCTGGCTCGATTGCGATTATGGTGGATGCTGTCAATAACTTAACAGATGCGTTTTCTTCAATAGTGACAATTGTGGGGACGAAACTGTCGGTGAAGCCGGCAGACAAAGATCATCCATATGGCTATGGGAGAGTAGAATATTTTTCAGCAGTAGTAGTAGCGGCGATTATCCTGTATGCGGGTGTAATTGCGATTAAAGAATCGGTAGAGAAGATTATTAATCCAGCAGCGGAAGATTATACGGTCTTATCACTATTTATTATTGCGGTGGCGGTGTTGATAAAACTGGGGCTTGGATTTTATTATCAGAAGATAGGGAAGGAAGTGCACTCGGGGATTTTGATAGCCTCTAGTAAGGATGCGTTTTCTGATGTGTTGCTGTCTTTTGCAACTTTAGTATCGGCGGTGTGCTATTATATTTGGCATCTGGAGCTTGGCGGGTATCTGGGTGTGATAATTGGGGCGGTGATTATCAAGACGGCGGTGGAAATCATGAAGGAGGGCATTAATTCAATTATTGGTGAGAGGGCCGACCCAGAACTTGCGGCGAAGCTAAGAAAGATGATTAATAAGTATCCAGAGGTGAAGGGAACGTATGATTTGTCAATACATAATTATGGGCCAAATACACATATTGCATCGGTGCATATTCAGGTGCCGCACGATATGACGGCGGCAGAGATACATGCGCTTTCGAGGCAGATTACTTTTGATGTGTATAAGAAATTTGGGATTGTGATTACGGTAGGGGTGTACGCGGCGAATCATACAAAATATGAGGGGATTCAGCGGGCGATAGGTAAATTTGTAGAGAAACACCCAGAAATAAAGCAGGTGCACGGATTCTTTGTAGATAAAGAGGCGAAGGAAGTATATTTTGATGTAGTGGTGGATTTTGCTTGCGAGGATACTAAAGGACTGCTTGGAAGTTTTAAGAGGGAACTAAAAAAAGCTTATCCAGAATATGCATTTAATATTATTTTAGATGCTGATATTTCTGACTAAGTATGTTATAATGTAGACATAAGCATATTAAAAAAGGAGTTATCAAATGCGAACATTTGGTAGAGTGCTGACATTTATTTTGGGTGTGGGCACTATCATCGCAGGCATATATTGCCTGTTTACGCCAGAAGTATCAACGGTGCTTTTGGCATATATGGTCGGCATCGTAATGATTGTCGATGCAATTATTAAATTTATCAGCTGGTTTGGCCTGAAGGAAGAGCTTGGTGGTGGCGATGCGATTTTGCTATTTTCTGCCATTATTTCTTTGATTCTAGGCGTGCTACTAGTAGCAGATGGCTTTGCTCAGTGGATGCTAGATGCGATTATTGTCTATGCAGCTGCAGCTTGGGTGATTGTATCTGGAATCCTCAGAATTGTACGCTCATTTAGATTGAAAGAATTAAAGGGCGGTAAGAATATAAAAGCTATTTCTAGGAATTGGTGGGTATTGCTTGTGTTTGGCATTGCACTAGTGGCATTAGGTATCTTTATGGTACTTAATCCAATGACGGTGGCGATTGCTATTGGTGTTTTGATTGCGATTGCGATTATCTTTGTGGGGGCGAACCTACTTACCTTCGCTCTAGTGTAATTCTTGAAAAAATTACCAATCTTAGCGTTTTTCTTTGCTTGCTCTATCAGAAATAGCGCGGCGCAAGGAGAAAACGCCAACCTTGGTAATTTTTTCTAAGAATTAATGTTTGGGTGATTTTTTTGTTGTAAAAATGGAAATGATTGTGTATAATAGTAAGTGGATTACATTAGTATTAAAAAGCACAATCGTTTTTTAGAACATTATTTATGATAAAACAGCAAAGCAAAAGTGTTGTCTCGGTGCCATAAGCCACAGAGGCTAATGCTCTTGCTTTGCAGGTTGTGTGATGCTAATGTAATCCAACTTATGGCACCGCGACAGGACTTAAGTCACTGGTGCTGAATATAGGATAAGATAGGAGGCACAAGTGCGCATTAGCCAAAATACAATATTATATCTATTTAAGATTTATGCTACCTTTTCCGTAGCATTTTTGTTATCTTATGCTATTTCTGGAGTTGTTTCTCCTATTTCTAACTCCTCTGCAGTTACTTGTGTGAATGGTATGATATCTGGCACTGATGATGTCTGTAGTAATGATACCACCGATGTCAATGTATCCATCGAAGGCGCTTGGACTGTAGCCGTATCCTCTTCTGGTACTCTAAATGTAGATGTTACGCCAAAAGGCTCTGGTACTACATCTACTACTACCGATAATGTTAATATCTACACTAATACTCCAAATGGTTATCAATTATATCTAAACTCTACAACTGGTAGTACTGATATTTATAATAATAGTGATACAGAACATGAAAGAAATCACTTCATAGCAACAACTGGCACTAAAGATTCTCCTATAACCTTATCTTCTAACTCATGGGGTTATAGTCTATCTTCTAACCCTACTACCTTCTCTAAAGTAGAAACAAGTTCTAGTGCAGTAGATGCTCTGATTAGTACTGGTTCTAAAACAAGTGGTAGTGGAGATAATCTAGGAGTTACCTATGGCTTCAAGGCAGATACTAAGCTCACACCTGGAACATATACCACTAGTGTTACCTATACTGCTGTAGCGGAAGTACCGAGTTATACTATTTCTAGCGCATCTCCCAATACTTTCTATACAAATGATCAGACTAATAAACAAGTCACTATAGTCACTACTACCCCAGCTACAGAATTAGGTTTAGGTGATATCACTGCAAGAGTAACAGACGGTACTAATACTATAAATCTAACTAACTGTACCGAAACTACAGTATTAGTAGACACAACAAGCTACAGGGCTGCCACCTGTACTTACCCAGGCACATTACCTATGGGCTACTACAATGTGGAATTAACCAGTAGTTGGCATAGTGCTACCTATACCTTAACAAATGGCTTTAGAATTAAAGATTATAGGAATATGAGTAATATTACCTATATGCAAGATATGAATAGTGATATATGTGAGAATAGTCCAGAAAGTACAACCACTGCAGATAATAGGGTTACTTTAAAAGATAGTAGAGACCAGAAACAGTATAAAATCAGTAAGTTGGCAGACGGCAACTGCTGGATGGTGCAAAACCTAGCCCTAGATGGCGGAAGGATTTTGCATTCTTATGATAGTAATGTAACACAAGATAGAGAATTATCAGCAAATGTCCCTACTAACACCACTCCGTCTACAAGTGTATCTCAAATATATTCTGACGGAACGACTACCACAGATACTTATGGCTCATACTACGGAAACCTCTACAACTGGGTCGCTGCTACCGCTACTCTAGGTACAGAATCTTCAGGCCTGCAAAATATCCAGGAAAGCGTATGTCCACTTGGCTGGCATCTGCCAGACGCTACAGGAGAAAATAGTTACTCCTCGCTCTACACTACGCTTGGTTATCCTATAAGTGGCGCATCAGTTACACAAATGAATGTTATGCAACAGGCACCTTGGTGGTCTCCGTATGCTGGCTATCGCGATGCACATGGCAGAGTACGTACTGGTCTTTCGGCAAATGTATGGACCAGGACTCGTGTACCAAATGATACTAGTCGGGCATATGCTAATAGTAGAGATACGCAGGTTATGCAAACTGTACAATGGTCAAACGGTATAGGTGTTAGTTTCCCCGTTCGCTGCGTCTTCGGCAATTAATCTGGAAAATTGTAAAACGGAACATTGCTAAACCCTAGCCACATCTTCGATTTCATTTCCAGACTTAAAATGTTATTTTTACAACTTTGTCCTATTCTCCAGCGCCGCCGACAGCGTAATCTGGTCTGCATAGGATAAATCTACCCCCAGCGGCAAGCCTCGCGCCAGCCGCGTCACTTTAAGATTTGGCGCTTTATCATGCAGCATCTTTTGTAGGAGCAAGGCGGTAGACTCCCCCTCCACCGACGGATTCGTCGCAATAATAATCTCTTTCACGTCATCCTTATCAACGCGGTCTAATAATTCCTTAATATGTAACTGGTCTGGCGTAATGCCATCTATCGGCGAAATCGCCCCGCCCAGCACATGATAAGTCCCCGAGTATCCCCGCGTCTGTTCTATCGCATAAATATCCAGTGGTTCCTCCACCACCAAAATCGTAGATTTATCCCGCGCATCATCCGCATAAAGCGGCGACACCTCCTCAGAAGCATCAATCAGGGCAAATGTCACTGGGCAAGATTTCACACCAGATTTCAACCTAGATAGCGCATCAGAAATCGCCGCAGACAACTTCTCGTCGCTCCGAAAAAGATAGTAAGCATAACGCTCCGCCGTCCGTGGCCCCACACCCGGCAAAAGTCCCAACGCGTCTATCGCATCCTGTAGTGCCGACGGCAGCATTACATACCCATATTGCCAAGTGCACCGCCGATGGCACCCATCATTGGCTTCATTTTGTCAGTAGCGATTTCTTGAGCCTTGGCATAGCCATCGCGGAAACAGTTTTCAATCCAGCGCTCTAATTCATGAATATCGTCAAAATCAATCTTCTCTGGATCGAGAGTCACCTTCTTCACTTTTAATTCGCCGTTAATCTGCACGACAACTGCGCCATCGCCAGCTTCCACCTCAACGATTTCATTTTTTAACTCTTTTTGTGCTTTGCGAAGCTGATTAATCATCTTCATTTGGTCCATAGTGGCACCCATATAAATTACTCCTTACTCTTTACATTATATAAATATATTCTATCAGATTCTTCGGATTTTGGCGAGGTAATAATACGAGTTATTTTTAGATTACCAGCCTTTTCCCATTTGCCTAGGCTAGCGATCTGCCCAGACGCCGGCACAGTATTAGAAATAGTAATATTCCGTTTTCCCTCTAAAATCTTATAAAAATCGTACTCCACAGTATTTTTAGGAATCAAAAGTGTCGTGCCATCCTCTACATGCTCAGACACAAGCTCCAAATCATTATTAAACTGCGTCGCCACCGCCGGATTATAGCGATACCCAAAGATAAAATGCGACACATCCGAGAAAATCATCACCCCTAGCAAGATACTTAAGGGTACCAGCGCAAAAATCCGCGCATATGGATTCTCTGGGAAAATCCCATACCATTGCTCCAATATATACCGCGTGCCATGAGCAATTAAAATAGCCAGCGGCAAAATAATCAAAATCGCCGAGCTCGGCTCTAGCCCAGCCAGTAACACCGTAAAGACTATTAGACAGCTAGCAATAGAATTACGTGACGCAAAGAAGCCTCTCGCCGTAGAAATCAGCCCAGTAAAGGCCAGCGCCAAAAGTGGCAGGCCAATCAGCGGCGACAGGAAA
>JAFWNO010000040.1 GCA_017510305.1 Candidatus Saccharimonadota bacterium
CAATGAAAATATTGAATATTCCCCCGCCGAGGATCCTATCGAAGCCATGTCTTTCATCGCTGCTGCCCTCGTGACGAAGTCTGAAATCACCATCAAGCGAGCCCCTATTGAATTCCTCGAGATCGAGTTAGAAATCCTTCGCACTATGCACGCTGTAATTGAAGTCGGCAAAGAATATAAGGCAGACAACGGCCGCACTCGCCTAGTAGATATCAAAATCAAGAAGTCCAAATTGGTTGCTCCCGCCGACAAAATTCACCCCATGCCTTTCCCAGGGCTGAATATCGATAACCTGCCATTTTTCTCTGTTATCGCCGCTACCGCTAAAGGTCGCACACTCATCCATGATTGGGTTTTTGAAAATCGTGCAATTTACGTCACAGAGCTTGCTAATCTTAATGCTAAGGTAGAATTACTAGATGCCCACCGCGTCTATGTCGAAGGTCCCACCAACTGGCGCTCCGCTGAAATGGTAGCTCCGCCTGCTCTTCGCCCTGCGGTGGTCATATTAATCGCCATGCTCGCCGCCCCAGGCACTAGTATTCTCAGAAATGTCTATTCCATCAATCGTGGTTACCAAGATTTTGCCGCCCGCCTTTCTCAGCTCGGCGCTGATATCTCCCCTCTTGCTGGACTATAAATTATCTGGCGTAATACCTTTGCGGGCCTTATTTGCCCATTTATCCGCCAGCTCGTTCATCTCTGTGCCTTTGTGTCCATAGACAAATACTAGTTTTACTTTATGCCCACAATACAATTCGTATAATTTTTTTACAATATCTAAGTTTTGGATTTTCCCGCCCCTTTTTTGCCAATCATTAGCCTTCCAAGTCGGTGCCCATTTTGTCAGCACATTTATCCAAAATTGTGAATCGCTATGGATTTCACAACTTTCCTCGCCAGCATATTCTATTGCCGCAATCATTGCGTACCCCTCCATTACAATATTAGTAGTATTGTCTTTCCTTCCTAGACGCACGGGCTTACCATCTTCAATCACCGCCCAGCCGCCTGGCCCAGGATTTGGTGAGGCGCTACCGTCTGTCCATAAAACCTTCATAGTATAGATTATACCATAAAAATACCCCAGATTAATCCGGGGTATCAACCCTACCGAACATAGCCAGCTCCATCTCGTCCTCTGATGTAAATGTTTGCTCAGGCTTACCCCAGGCAAAACAGTGCCAATCGTGTTCGTAGATGTGGCCTGCCTGATTAAACGCCGCAAAAGCATCGTCAGCTCCCACCCTCAAAACGAACATTACGCACATATCGCTTGGCCCCATCAATATTGTCATACTATAGACCAAATCACAATGGAAAACGACATGTCTAAAGCAAGACTTTGGCAAGAGTACGATTATTACCCTCTCGTCCTCCTCTGGTGCACATTTCACTATTTTGGGATCTCTCCCAAAATTCCCTCCAGTGAGTTTCGACGGTTCGTCTTCCGAAACATCGGCCGTTAGGCCTGTTATTACTTGATATTTTTCGGAAGTCCGTATTCGCTCGTTGCCATCGGTAAGATCAAATTTTCTGTACATATTCCTCCCTCCCTAGAAAATGTTTGTAAGGTGCATAGTATAACTATACAACATTTTTTCAAAAAAATAAAGATGTGATATAATGTAACTATGAGCATTATATCTAAAAAAATGCCAAAACTTCAAAAAATCACTCCGCCTGATTCGCCGGATGATTATATCGTTGCCCTAGATATTGGTACAGAGTATGTCAAAGTATTAATCGCCAAGCAGGCAAAAGATGGCACTCTGGAAATCACCGGTGTTGGCCGTTCGCATCAAGCCTCTGGCAATATGTACGATGGTGCGATTGCCGATATTGGCGGCGTCGTTTCCACCTGTGAAAAGGCTCTTTCTCAGGCCGAGGCCCAGGCTAACATCACTGGCAAACTGGCTGTAGTTGGTATCGCCGGGGAATTAATCAAGGGCAATACCAATACCGTCCGCTACCGCCGTAGAAATGGCAATAAGCCCATCACCGAGCAAGAAATGTCTGCGATTATCAGCCGCGTGCAGGAGCGCGCCGGCGAAAAGGCCAAGAAAGAAGTCGCCATCGAAACTAATAATGATGATGTCGAGGTGCGCCTGATTAATTCCGCTATCGTTTCTCTCCAGATAGACGGCTACAAAGTATCCAATCCTATCGGTTTCAAAGGCTCAGATTTAACCATCCAGTTCTACACCGCCTTTGCGCCGCTAGTCCATATTTCCGCCATTGAGAAAGTCTGCGCCGAGCTATCTCTAGATTTGCTCGCCGTAGCCGTAGAGCCTTTTGCGGTCTGCCGAGCCTGTCTCGGTGATGATTTAGACTCTAATTTCTCTGGCATAGTCATGGATATTGGTGGCGGCACTACCGATATCGCCATTGTTGATGATGGCGGCGTAGAGGGTACCAAGATGTTCGGAATCGGCGGCCGCTCGTTTACTCATCAAATTGCCACCAAATTGGGCGTAGATTTCGATACTGCTGAAAAATACAAAGTCAATCTAGACAATGAGAAATTATCCATCGACACTAAGGATCGTATTGACGCTGCCATTGATGCGAATTTAATGGTCTGGCTTTCTGGGGTCGGCATTGCCCTAGAGGATTTCACTGAAGTGATGGAATCTTTCCCGAATCGCATCCTGCTTTGTGGCGGTGGCGCCGGCCTCTCCGCCCTGCAAGAGCAGCTTGCTACTAGCGACTGGTATGAAGATTTGCCATTTTCTCGCCGCCCAACTGTCCACCTCGTCGACGACGAAGATATTCCAGGCATCAATAATACCACCGATACCGAGTTAGATTTTTCCTTTATTACTGCTTTTGGCCTCTTGCGCGTCGCCCTAGACACCCTCGCTGGCGAGCCAGACGAATCTGGCATACGTGCCAAATTTGCCAAACTCCTTCAGAATTAGCCCTTTTCAAATCTTTAAAGCTATAGTATAATTATAAGCGTGAGTGTAAAATTTATTTACCTATTTAATGCATTCATTTTAGGTATGGCTATCAGTATAGGCTCGCTGTCATACGCGCGTGCCGATACTTTTGCAGATGAAGACCATATTTCAGAAGTGTCCGATAGTCATTTTGTTACTATCCACGATGACGGCCAGCAGTTAACTATCAAGACTGACGCCACTACTGTCAAAGACGCTATTTCTCGTGCTAATATTCTCATTGATAGTACAGACATTATTGACCCATCTCTAGATTCCGCTATCAACGCGGATAATTTTCATATTAATATTTACCGTTCTCGCCCAGTTCTCGTGGTAGACGGCATCACTAAAAAATTAATCATGACAGCCAGTTACGACGGCAAAGAAATTGCCCGACAAGCCGGCCTTACTATTTATGATGGCGATAAGGTAGATATCTCTGCCGACTCTGCCGCCTTTCTTGAAACCGGCGCCACCTCTGTTTATACTATCACCAGAAACGGCGGCCAGACCGTCACCGTAGAAAGCACAATTCCGTACGGCGAGGAAACTAAAAACGATTCTACTCTAGAGTCCGGTCAAGAAAAAGTAGATCGTCCAGGCGAAGATGGCCGCAAAGTCACTAAATACAAGGTAAATTTCGTCGATGGCAAGGAAGTTTCCCGTGAATTAATCTCCGAGGAAACCACCAAAGAGCCAGTCAGTCGTGTTACCTTAAAGGGTACTAAAAAGCCCGTCCCCCCAGAGTGGGAAACCTGTGCCGGCTGGGCTAGAGAGGCTGGTGTCTCCGAGGCTGATTTGTACGTTGCACTATGGATTATTTATCGTGAATCTGGCTGTCGCGTCAGTGCCGAAAATGCCTACTCTGGTGCCTATGGTATCCCTCAGGCGCTCCCAGGCACCAAAATGGCCTCTGCCGGAGAAGATTGGCGCACTAACCCTGTTACTCAAATCCGCTGGATGATTTCTTACGTTAATGGCCGCTACGGTGGCTGGCAAGGCGCCAAAGCTTACTGGGACGCCCACGGGAATTACTAATATGAAAAATAACAAATCTCTCGGTCAACATTGGCTCAAAGACCGGGAAATTTTAGATGAAATCGCAAATTTGGCCCTTCCAGATGCTCCTCTAGACCCTCTAGAGGCCCCAAATGAGCCACTTTGCCTCGAAATCGGCCCAGGGCTTGGTACGCTTACTTCCGCGCTACTTAGGGTCTTTCCGCGCGTTCTAGCCATTGAATTTGATGAAAATCTAGCGAAAAACTTGCCAAAATCCTTCCCAGGTAAGGATTTAAAGGTGGTAAACGCCGATTTTTTAGATTTTGATCTTTCCAAGATTTCCGAGCCATACGTTGTCGCCGGTAATATCCCGTATTATATTACTTCCCCTATTATTGCTAAACTCCTCACCGCTGAGCATCCGCCTCTTAAATTCGTGCTCTTAATGCAAAAGGAAGTTGCCGAGCGAATTCTAGCAGAGAAGGGCGATTACACTTATCTATCTATTTTCGTCCAAAGTTACGCCGATGTATACCCAGGCCCAGTCGTCCCAAAGGGATATTTTACTCCGCCCCCCAAGGTAGATAGCGCCGTAGTCGTATTCAAGCCCCACGCTCCGCTTCTTGCCGAAAAGGAATTAAAATTCATAAAACTAGGTTTTTCCAGTCCCCGCAAGAAATTAGTCAAAAACCTGCCTTATAACAGGGAAGAAGTCCAAAACGCTCTGCTTAAATTAGGCATAAGCGAAAACGCTCGCCCAGCCGATTTGTCATTAAATGACTGGAAAAGTCTTGCAAAAACTTTAAAAGTTTTATAAAATAGACATAAGAATTATAAATTAGGGAGGCTAAATCAGTAATGAATCCTGACGATGACTATAATAATCACGATGATAATAATCGTGATGCGGATAAATTCCACATTGCGCCAGAGTACGGCGAGCAGGGCGAAGGTCCAGGCGAGCAGCCAGTCAAAAGGGTAGAGCACATGCCCACCACCGATGGATTCAAAAAGCCTGTCAGTATCTCTATTACCGAGGCCAAAGCCGAAGAAAAAATCACCGAAAAGCCTTCCGAAAAATCTCCCTTCAACCACGGCGAAGATGACGTAATGCAATACTTCACCACCAAGAAGAAAGAAGAAATAGATACATATGCGGATAAAGATAGGGATGAGGCTGCGGATATGTCAGCTTCGGGATCTATTTTCTTACGAGAAAATACGATAGGGAGCGACCCTGTAACGACAGGCGTCGCGACCGATGCCCGAAGCGGCATATCCGAGCATCATCCCGAGCATAACGGGTTGAGTGGGCAAGCGACTGGCATTTCGCAGAATGTCGAGGCTCCGCATCATAAGAAAAAGACCAACCTCATTTC
>JAFWNO010000041.1 GCA_017510305.1 Candidatus Saccharimonadota bacterium
GAGAGGGAGCCGGTAGGGGAGGCATCGATAGGAAGATTGATATTGTCTGCGGAGGTGATGGTGACGTAATTGCCAGTGGCGGCATTGGTGATGGTGACTTCGCTGGCATCGCTGGACTGGACAGGAGTGAAAGTGGCAGCAATGATATAGGCGCAGAGGAACGAAAAAAGCCCAAGCGCGAATAATTTATAATGCCTGGGATTGAAAATGAAATTCTGATGTAATGTTAGACTTTTTTGTTTAGTTTTGCCCATTTCTAGACCTCCTTTATGTTACCTTGTGCTCCGCTGGCACCATTTAGTTTGGAGGTATTTGAGCCAACTAAAATGGTGCCACGAAACTTTACACGGAACCTATCAACGAGCGTCCAATGAAATGGTCCACTGATTAAAAGGCGTTCGTGACACCATCTTAATAGATCATTTCATTACGCTTCCGGTCTTGGAAACTTACAAAATTAAATTTTCAAATACTTTAAAAGCAGACGCTCTTAACCGTTAATAAATTCCGTGTATAACTCTATTATAACACACATTTTTAAAAATGTGGAGAAAATGCCATAAGAAGTATCTATTAGATGACGCGGGAAACTTCCTCGAGAGTAGTGTCGCCACGAAGGGCGGCGATGATGCCCTTTTGCTCGAGGGTGATGAGGCCGTTTGCTTTGGCCGTCTTTTCGATGACCTCGGTGTTTATTTCTTTAATGTCGCCACGGATGTAGGCCTGAATATCATCAGAAACTAGAAGCTGCTCCATGATGACGGTGCGGCCAGAGTAGCCAAAAGGATAGTCTTCGGAAACAACCGGCTTATATAACTTGAAATTATCAAAATCGAAACCTTCAGGCAACTTCTCAGCAGGGATGCCTTCTAAAGTCTGGCGGACGTAATTCTTGGTGGCCTCGTCTGGCTCGTATTCTTCTTTGTTATCGGCAAGTTTGCGGACTAGGCGCTGGGCCATCACTAGGCGGATAGACGAGGAGAAGATAGGATTAACGCCGATTAAATCAATCATGCGCGAGAAGGCAGCAGAGGTGGAATTAGCATGAAAGGAACTGAGCACGAGGTGGCCAGTGATGGAAGCCTGAATAGCGGTACGGGCGGTGTCGGCATCGCGAATCTCACCAACCATGACAACATCTGGATCTAGACGAAGGACGGAACGGAGGCCATCAGCAAAACTTTGGCCTTCTGTGGTGTTGATTGGAATCTGAGAGATTCCTGGGATGCCATATTCAATAGGATCCTCAAGGGTGATAATCTTTCTATCGGTGGAATTAAGGGCGTTAATAATGGAATAAAGAGTAGTAGATTTACCAGAGCCAGTAGGGCCGACCATCAGCACGAGGCCACGCGGATGGGAAACTACTTCATTGATTTCTTTACGCTCGTCACCCGTTAGGCCGAGAAGGTCGAGATTTAGCAGGGTTTCATCAAAATTAAAGAGGCGAAGCACGGCATCTTGGCCATACATGGTGGGGACGGTTTCTACACGAATATTGAGGAGGTGCGAAGCGCCATCCACATAGACATCTTTTTGCATGTGGCCAGACTGAGGCTCATGAGAGGCAGTAGAAATATTAGCACGGGAACTCAACTCGCCCATAAAGATGCGATATTTATCCCTGTCGATGTTGGCAACTGGATGGAGGATACCATCTACGCGCATGCGGATGCGAATAGTATCGCGGAGATTCTCAATGTGAATGTCTGAAGCTTGAAGTTTATCGGCCTGATCCAAAAGAAAATCAAAAACTTTGTCGGTGCCGACGGAATTGAGAGTCTTGCTGACCTCGGCGATTGTCTCGGAATCTCCCTCTTTGGCAATCTTGATATCTTCGTATTTAATCTCGCGGGGTGGATCGTAGCGAAGCATAAATACTTTGTAGGCGGAGCTAGAGATAAGATAGAACTCAGCATGATTGCCATTAGTACCATATTCCTCGCGGATTTTATCTAGACAAGAGCGCGGAGTCTGGCTGGTAACCATAAATTGATATGGCTCATCACTATTACCTCTCTGCAATGGGATAATGTAATCGCGGTGCATTTCTGACTTGTCTAAGAGATTTGGAACAAGGGGAATAGTGGCTTCAAACTCGCGAGTATCTAGATATGGCAAGCCTAAGATGCGAGCACGACTAGCGGTGGCCTGCTCTTCGTTTTCGCGGCGGCGGAGCTGGA
>JAFWNO010000042.1 GCA_017510305.1 Candidatus Saccharimonadota bacterium
GCACTAGCGGCGAGAGCGGAAGCGACGATAATTTTTTTGTGGTTCTGTTCTTTCATACGATTTCCTTTCTTTTAGTTATCGTTCGCTTATTTTATCAGTCAGAGCTTAAACAAAAATGAAATTTTGTCATTAATGGCGGGGAAAGGTTACGATAAATTTAGTCAAATTTTTATTGCTCTTGCAAGTTATCTGCCAGTCATTTGCTCGCAAAGTGCTTTGGCGATAGCAAGACCGAGCCCGGAACCATCTTTTATTTTCTCCATTGTCATTGTTTTAATTAGAATATGGTAATCCTTTTTAGGTATAACTTTGATTTTCGCCGTGTATTCGGGGTGGTCGATACATCAATCCACAACCATGCAAAGCCGAGCAATAACGTCTACTCGCCCCTCACCAACAGATGAAACAAATGAAAAACGTAGTTCTTATTGTATACTACTTATCCTTTGTGATATAATTAAGGAAGCAAAGGTCATAAATAAAAAAGGATTTTCCATGTATCAAAATAAACATAAGAATAAAAGCATAAAAACAATAATATATTGCGCAATAGCAATTTTAGCATTATTTAATATTTATATTCCTAAAACATTTGCGGCTGAGAATTATTTTACTGCGGAAGGTGGTACGCTTGAACTTGACGAATTAGACCCAGATCACGATCCAATAATAACAGTGAGAATAAAAGCTGCGCGCGAGATGACCGTACATTCTTTGCATGGGTATTTTACGCCTGTTAACGACGAAGATGAAGAGCTGAAATATGGATTTGGAGAGATTGATGTGGATTACCCAGGTATGGGTGGGATTAGTTATTCTTTGTATGATGGCGAATTTGAATGGAGTGCTGAAGAATACATGGATCCATCCGTAAGTAGTGAGGGTATACATGTCCAGGCTGGCGATTCTCTGGTTAGAATTAATTACGAGCTAAAACCAGGAGTCGATGTGCTTAAGCGAAACATGCCAGCAAGAGTTGAGCTTGCAGTTATCGATGAGGGTTCTGAGACCGGTAAGCACATAGAGAATGTCACTATGGATGCCTACGTGAGAGCTGGGCATAATCTATCAGTATATAAACACATCATGGGCAATGGAGATTTGGATGTACCCAATATAGTGGTTGGCGGTACGGATGTAACAGTAGGGATTGTACCAGAGCCCGGCAATGAGCTAGTATATTTGGAGTTAAATGGCCAAGATGTGACCGACCAAGTGAAAGATAATGTTTACATAGTGACACCTGGCACAGAGTCTTTGACTTTCTATGCAAATTTTCTCAGAGTTTATGAGGTACTAGAAGGTGATGGTGGTGAGCATATTTTAGGAAGCAAAGATGCGCTTGCTTTTAAAATCGATAATGATGTAACGTATTTTTGTGATCGAGGTGTCCTTTGGATTGATGATGAGCCCATAGATATGAGTGCTTATTGTATGGTAGATCCAGAGAATCAAACTATCATCCTTTCGGCAGATTTCTTAAATACGCTAGATCTCGGCGAACATACTTTTGAAGCATATTTTTCGGAGCCTGATTCTGGAAATGCTAGGGCGAGTTTTACAATTATAGAAGAGAAAAATGTTCCAGGTGTTCCTAATACTGGCTTTTCTACTAGTGAAGGTGTTGATGCAGAAATGACAAATGATTTCGTGGTTATCGCTGTGATTGTTGGGGGCGTCGTGTTAACTGGTACTCTGGCGAGGAAAGAAAAGCAAGAATAGAGATTAATAGGTAGTGTTATGTTTGTAACACCTAATATCTCTTCGCATTCATTTTCTCATATTCTCTGAACACTTCAAGGCACATCTCTCGGTCTTTTTCCTCCATAAAATCATCTGGTAGATCAGACCTCCCTCCCATCATCTCGTCAAACTTTGCATCCCGAAATCCAATCTTTTCATTATCGCTCAACCTACACCCATAATATACCTTCCTGATATTTGCCCATAAAATCGCCGCAAGACACATTGTGCAAGGTTCCCCCGTGGTATAAAGCTCGCAATCCGAAAGATCATAGGTCTCAAGTTTACCTTCGGCTTTTCGTATTGCATCAATCTCGCCATGGCAGGTCGAATCATTGGAAGAGAGTACTCGATTGTGCCCCGACGCAATTACTTCGCCGTTTTTCACTACTACTGCCCCAAAAGGCCCACCATCATGATTGAGAATTCCTTCTCTTGCTTCACCTATCGCAATCTCCATAAATTCTTTTTTATACATCTACTTCCTTTCCTTTGCCTCTATTTTATCATATAATATTCTTATGGAAAACCGCATCAAAAATTACGAAAAATTCATTAAAAAAGCCAGCAAAAATCCCACCAGGGAATTAGCCGATTACCACGTCGAAATGCTCGCAAATTTTCAGCACGAGCGCCTCGTGCATCTACTGATTATGCTTTTCTTCGTTCTAGCTACGTTTCTCTTTACTGCCGCCACCTTCTTTATCGCGGCCTACGCCCCAGATCCGCTCATCTTTGTGCCTATCTGCATCATTACCGCCATCTTCTTTATCCTTTCCATTTTCTATATTAAACATTACTATTTTCTAGAAAATCACATCCAAAAACTATATGACTATAACAAAATTCTTCATAAAATGGTATAATATAATCAATTAATCAAAGGATTTTATGAACAATAAAGAAATCTATAAAAAGACTTTAACCTTTTCTATCCGCCGGCTCTTGTGGGATATAGCTTCGCTAGTAGTCATTATCCTCATTAGCACCGCAGGCTTCTTCCTCGCAGAGAAATTAGCAGATGCCGGCCTCATCGGCCTTGCCATTGGCCTTGCCATCGGCATCGTTGCTGTCGCCATCGCTTCACACTTCATCTCCTACGTCTTCAAAGCCGGCCAAATCGCCATGATGACAGAGGCTGTCGCTACTGGCAAATTGCCAGACGATGTCTACGCCGCCGGTAAAAAAGTCGTCAAAGAGCGCTTTGTTACCGTCGCCGCTTACTACGCTGTCACTAGCGTAATTAAAGGCATTTTTAACGAAATTGGCCGCGTCATTACCGCCGTTGGCAATGCCATCGGTGGCGATAGTGGCAGCACTGTTGGCGGCGCTATTTCCGGCGTCATCCAGACTATCGTCGATTATCTCTGCGATTGCTGTCTTGGCTGGGTTTTCTATCGCAGAGACGAAAAGGCGGGCAGAGCCACCCTTCAAGGTGCCGTCCTCTTCTTCAAGCATGGCAAGACTTTAGCAAAGAACTTAGGCCGCGTCTTTGGTATCGGTATTCTATCATTTGTCGTAATTGGCGGCGTATTCTTTGGCGTTACCTATCTAATCGCCATGGCTTTCCCAAATGCTTTTGAAACACTCGCCACCGAAATCGCCAATAATCTTCCAGCCGATACTAATGGTAAACTGGATTTTCTCACTCACGCGAACACTTTAATGCTTGCTACCGCCGGCGTCGTCGGCGTGGCTATGTGGTGCATTGTCCACTCCACCTTCGTCCGTCCATTTATCCTCGTTGGCGTGCTCCGCAACTTCATCAATTCCGGTAAAGATGAAAAAATCACCGAGGCAGACTACGCCGAATTAGATAAAAAATCCAAGAAATTCGCCAAGCTTCACGCTGAAGAAGAATAATCTCTAGCACTCTTGCATTTAGACTGCTAATACGCTATAATAGATATAAGTTATGGCAAAAAGAGATTATTACGAAGTATTAGGCGTATCTAAAAACGCTTCTGATGACGAGATAAAAAAGGCTTACCGCAAATTAGCCGTTAAATATCATCCTGATAAAAATCCGGGTAATAAAGAGGCCGAGGAAAAGTTTAAGGAAATTTCCGAGGCTCACGAGGTTTTGTCAGACAAGCAAAAACGCGCCCGCTACGACCAATTCGGCCACGCTGGCGTAGGCGGTGCTGGCTCTGCTGGTGGCAATCCATTTGGCGGCGCTGGCAATCCATTTGAAGGTGGTAATTTCAATTTCAACGGCCAGAGTTTCAATTTCGACTTCGGTGGTGGTGGCCTCGATGATATCCTCGGCGCGATGTTCGGCTTTGGTGGCGGGGCTCGTCGCCCACGCCGCGGCGCAGATTATCGTACATCCGTTACGATCACCTTCGAAGAGGCCATCTTCGGCGTCAATAAAACGGTAAATGTCAATGGCGAAACTATCAAGCTCAAGATTCCAAAGGGTATTGACGACGGCATGTCTATCCGCCTCGCCGGCAAAGGTGGCGATGCTCCAGAGGGTGGCACCAAGGGCGATCTTTACGTCCAAGTTCGCGTCAAGCCCCATAAAACTCTCACTCGCGAAGGCTCTATTATTCTTTCCGAGCAAGTCATTTCCATGGTGGATGCCGCTCTCGGCACAGAGGTAGACGTCGAAACTGTCGACGGTACCGTCACAATGAAGGTCCCAGCCGGCACCCAGTCTGGCACCCCGTTCAAATTGTCCGGCCATGGCGTCCCACTTATGCGTAGCGATGGCGATCGTGGCCCGCACATCGTCACTATCATCGTCGAAACTCCTCGTAATCTCTCCAAAAAGCAAAAAGAATTGCTCCAAGAATTCCAATCCGCCAAAAAACGCGGCCTCTTCCGCTAGCCATCCCTGTCTGATACAATATTACTATGGATTTATCGCTAGAATTAGACAAAATTAGCGGCATTGGCCCCAAGACTTACGAGAAATTGGAAAAGGCTGGCCTGCGCACGCTTGGCGACATTATCTATTATCTTCCACGCGCTTATGAAAATTACCGTGCCACCACCACTATCGACCAAATCCGCCCAGGTAAAATCATGATAAAAGGCAAGCCTGATAGTCTCAAATCCACTCACGCTCGCCGCCGCCATCTCACTATCACCGAGGGAGTCATCCGCGATAACACCGGCGCTATTCGTGTAGTCTGGTTTAATCAGCCCTATCGCGTCCGCCAGCTCGACCCTAAAAAGGAATATTATTTCACTGGCAACTACGATTTTAAATACGGCAAATATCAGCTTACCTCGCCGGTAGTCACCGAGGCAGCCGAAGTGAGCGAAAATCAGAGTAGTTTTCAGCCGATTTACCCCGCCAAAAATAGCCTCAAGCCCCTCTTTTTTAAGAAAATTATGGGCAAACTCCGCCCCAATTTCGCCTCCATCCCAGACCTTCTCCCAGAGGGCTATGCTCCAGATTTTGCTGGAAGCGGTGCTCGCGCCGATGCTCTCTACGATATCCACTTTCCAGAATCTTCCGATGACGTTAAAAAAGGCAAAAAATACCTCGCCTACGAAGAATTATTTGAATTTTTGCTCGCCGCCAAGCTCAATCAGCAGGAAAATCAGAAACTAAATGCCATCAGCCTTCCCTTTAATGCCGAAAATACCAAAAATCTAGTTAAAAATCTCCCCTTTAAACTTACCGACGCCCAGCGGATTGCTACCTGGGATATCCTCAGGGACCTTGAGAAGCCCACCCCTATGAATCGGCTACTACAGGGCGATGTTGGCTCTGGCAAGACCGTAGTGGCCGCCCTAGCGGCTCACCAGGCCGCGAAATCGGGCCATCAGACTGCTATCCTTGCTCCTACGGCTATTTTGGCCTCACAGCACGCTAGCGGCCTCTCCGCGCTTCTAGAGCCATTTGGCCTCAAAATTGCTCTTCTTACCGGCGCCACCAAGCAGAAGGCTTCCCTGAAGAAGCAGATAAAAAATGGCGAAATTGATATAATCATTGGCACGCACGCTCTTCTTACGGATGATACCGTTTTTCACTCTCTTGCTCTCTGTATTATTGACGAGCAGCATCGTTTCGGTGTGGCCCAGCGCCAGAAATTACTCGCTAAGACCGCCATTTCTAATCCAGGACTCGCCCCCCACCTTCTTTCCATGACGGCTACCCCTATTCCTCGTTCTCTCCAGCTCACCGTTTTTGGCGACCTAGACATCTCTATTTTGGATAGCCTACCAAACGGCCACCAGCCGATAGAAACTAAAATCATGCCCGAGATAGAGATGCAGGAAAATCTCTATCCTGCCCTCCGCCAGCACCTCAAAGCCGGCGAGCAAGTTTACTTTATCTGTAAATTAATAGATGATGGTGGTGGCCAGTTTGCGAATTCCGATTTGTCGAGCTGTGGCGGAGGCACGGCCGAGCCCATTGGTGCGGCCCCCGCGACGGCGGGCGGACGCAACCATTGCTCGACAATCGGAGATTTGCGAACTGGCAATACACAATCGGATGTTATGAAATTATCAAAAAAAATAAAAAAACTATTTCCCGAGTACAATGTAGCAACTCTCCACGGCAAAATGAAGCCATCCGAAAAAGACGCCGTAATGGAAAAATTCCTCAAAAACGAGTCCCAGATTCTTGTCTCCACGACAGTGGTTGAAGTCGGCGTCAACGTACCAAACGCCACTCAGATTATCATCATGGATGCCGAGGGCTACGGCCTCGCACAATTACACCAACTTCGTGGCCGAGTTGGCCGCGGAACCAAAGCCAGCAATTGCTACCTCATCACCTCTGGCGAGGATAAACCATCCCGCCGCTTGCGCGAATTGGAAAAATCCACCGATGGCTTCTATCTCTCAGAGGTAGATCTTAAACTTCGCGGCCCAGGCGAAATTTACGGCAGCCTCCAGCATGGCGAATTAAATCTCCAGATTGCCACTCTATCAGATACAAAATTGATCGCCCTCGCCAGAAAGCACGCCACAGAATTTGCCAAACATCCCGAAGATATGGTAAAATATAAAGAACTAAACAATAACATTAAGAAATATCAACAGCTTACCACATTAAATTAGCATGAAGTCAAAAGATACTAATAGAATACGCATCACCTCTGGCATCTATCGCGGCAGGGAAGTACTCGTGCCAAATGTTGCCCACGCTATGGGCTCACGCGAGCGGCTCGCTCTCTTTAACAGTATCTCTGCATTTCTCTCGGGTGCCGACGTACTAGATTGCTTTGCTGGCGCTGGCAGCCTCGGCATCGAGGCTCTATCTCGCGGCGCCAAATCCGCCACCTTTATCGAAAAGGATCCCCAGGCCGCTGCTATTATCCGTCAAAACTTAGACTCTCTCAATATAGATAATGCCACCGTCATCAAAAAAGACGTCAAATCCTATCAGCCCAGCCATCTCTTTCAAATTATCCTTGCCGACCCTCCCTATAATTCGTTTCATCCAGAGGATTTTGCTAATTTGCCTCAGTTTCTTGCGCCGAGTGGCCGTTTAATTCTCTCTCATCCAGGTACTTTTACCCCTAATTTTCCAGGTTTAAAACACCTTTCCACTAAAAAATACGCCGCCTGCCATATTTCACTCTTTACGAAATAGTAAAATAGTGATATAATTATACTAAATTAATGAGTTAAATCAAATGGAAAATATTGATGAAAACGCTGACCGCAAGCGTAAGATTAAAATTATTGCGGTAACTTGTATCAGCGCCGTCGCCGTCCTCGGTATTGTTGCGCTTGTTATTATTACTTCTATCACCAATATTGGTAATACCACCCAAAAGCAGATTGATACTACCATCACCAAGGCCGCAGAAACGAAGCCTGCCAATAATACTAAGGCTTCTTCCACTGCTACTAAAGAGGTAGCTGCCGAAGAAAATACTACCGAAAATAAAGAAACCAAGCAAGAGGAAACCAAGACGGCTGAAGAAGCCAAGCCTGCTAAAACGACTACCAAGGCTTCTACTCAGCCTGTCACTACTGTTAAGGAAGATGCTTCCAAAGACCTTCCTGCCACCGGCCCTACCAGTTACCTCGCTAGCGGCATACTCATTGCCGCCGCCGTCTATCTTGTCGGCCTCAACATCAATCTTTCCCGTACTCGCCGCTAATTCAAATAAAAAGCCAGTTCATTTTTGGACTGGTTTTTCTAGTTATTAATTAATGCTTATGTTATAATAAAACAAAGGAGATTTTTAATGAACTCAAACTCAAATAATTTAACCAATAATACATCAAACACTAACGCTACAGATGAAACCGTAGATGAGTCTGAGGAAACTACCGTCGATGAAGATGTTGAACCAGTAATGCCTTCCACTACCGCCACCGCTAATTATGTCGCCCCTACTGCAGATTGCAATAATAATCTCGGCATTATTATCCCGCTAATGATTGCACTTGCCATTATCTTTGCGCTCATTGGCTACATCATCGGCAACAAGCATCTCCTCGATAATCTTTTCCATCGTGGTCCAAAGGCTCCAAAGCCACCAAAGCCACCAAAGGATCCTAACGCCCCTAAGAAATCCCTCTTTAGCTTTGGCAAAAAGAAGGCTGCTCCTGCTGGCCCTGTCGCTCCGGCTCCTGCCTCCACTCCAATCAATAATCCTATGGTCGCTCCTGTACCGGGTGCAACTCCTACTCCAACTGCCCCAGTAGTTCCTGCTCCATCTACCCCAGCCACTCCTGCCGTGCCTCGTGCTGCCATGCCAGGCTCCGCAGCCACTACTAGCCCACTCGCTACGCCGTCTACGGCTCCTATCGCGGCAAATCCAAGCGCGCGTACCGCACCAGCCGCGCCGGCTCCTTCCCCAGTAGCATCCTCTTCTGTGGCATCTACCTCTCCTGTCTCACCAAATCTACCACCAGTTTCTGCTCCAGTCACTCCTACTCCAACTCCAGTCGCCTCTGCCTCTCCGTCTCCAATGATCCAACCTACCACTCCAGCCGCTTCCACGACTCCGTCTACTCCATCCACCCCAGCCTCTAATCCTACTCCAAACATCAATCCTGCCGCTTCTGCCACCCCAAGCATCACTCCCCCAGCAGCATAATAGAACAAATAATTTTAGCAACAAAAATGGTGCGAATGAAGAGACTCTAACTCTCGTTTGCCCCTTGGGACGCTCCGAGAGTTAGAGTCGAATCTAAACCAAACAAAAATGGTGCGAATGAAGAGACTCTAACTCTCGACCTCTTCCTTGGCAAGGAAGCGCTCTAAACAACTGAGCTACATTCGCACGTTCAACTAACTGTTAATAACTCTATTTTATCGCAAAATAGGGGTGGTGTCAAGCGTATCTTTGTGATAAAATAAAAATAGGTGGCGCTTTGGCGGAGTGGTTACGCAGCGGTCTGCAAAACCGCGTACACCGGTTCAATTCCGGTAGGCGCCTCCAAATTGCGAGCAAAGTAAGCCCGTTCGCCCCTTGGGACGCGTCGGGCGAACGAAGTAAGCCCGAGTGGCGGAATTGGTATACGCGAGCGACTTAAAATCGCTTCTCGAAAGAGATATGGGTTCAAGTCCCATCTCGGGCACCACTAAAAAATAAGGAGAGATTTATTTATGTCAACAGGTGTAATCATTGCCATTATTATTGGAGTAGTCATCCTACTCATTATTGCCTTTATCTGGGGTAGCTACAATTCACTCGTTCGTCTAAACGAGCGCGTCAACGAGGCTTGGTCAGACATTACTGTCCAGCTCAAATACCGCGCCGATTTGATTCCTAATTTAGTTGAAACCGTTAAAGGCTATGCCAAGCACGAAAAATCCGCTTTCGAAGATGTCACCAAGGCTCGCGCTGCCGTCATGAGTGCCAAATCTGTTGATGGTGTCGCTCAGGCCGAAAAGAGCCTAGAAGGCGCCCTTAGTAAAGTCTTCGCTATTGCCGAAGCTTACCCAGAATTAAAGGCTAATGAAAATTTCAAGGAACTACAAGTCCAGCTTCAAGACACCGAAGATAAAATTCAGGCTGCCCGCCGCTTCTACAATAACGGCGCCAAAGAGTTAAACACTAAAATCAAAATGTTCCCTATCAATCTTTTCCATGGCTTTGGTTTCAAGACTCGCGAATATTACAACGTCGACGAAGCGACCGCTAAACAAATCGAAGACGCTCCAAAAGTAGAATTCTAAAGGAACTAAATGTACAAGCAAATCGCCGCCAATAAACGCAATACGATTCTCATTATGGTTATCTTTATTGCGATTATTACGGCGATTTCTGCTTGCCTAGCCTACTATTTAAAAGATTGGTGGATTATTCTCTATGTCTTTATTGCTACTACCATTTACACCTTAATTCAATATTTTGCATCCGCCAGCCTCGCCACCATCATGACTGGCGCCAGAGAAATTGAAAAAAAGGATAATCCCCGTCTCTGGAAAACAGTCGAGAATCTATCCCTCACTGCCGGCCTGCCCATGCCCAGAGTTTTTATTATTGACGATCCTGCCCCCAACGCTTTCGCCACCGGCCGGGATCCTGCTCATGCTGTCGTCGCTGCCACTACTGGCCTCCTCGACATCATGGACGACAAAGAGCTCACTGCCGTCATGGGCCACGAGCTTTCTCATGTCAAAAATTACGACATTCGCGTTTCTATGATTACCTTCGGTCTTGTTTGTCTCGTTGGTTATATTTCAGATATCGGTATCCGCATGATGTTTTTCCACGACGATGATGACGAGCGCAGCCCAGTCGGTCTCATCCTAATAATTTTCACTAGTATTCTTGCTCCGCTTGCTGCCAGCCTCGCCCAGATGGCCGTTTCAAGAGAAAGGGAATATCTTGCCGATGCCTCCTCCGTCAGTATCACTCGCTATCCAGAAGGCATGATTTCCGCTCTTAAAAAATTAGATACCCACACTCGTCCCATGAAGCATCAAAATGCTGCCACCGAGGCCCTCTATATTAATAATCCTATGCGTAAAGGTTTTTGGAGCAATCTTTTTAGTACTCATCCGCCTATCGAAAAACGTATAGAAAGATTAGAGTATGGCAAAAAAACCTTCTAGTTTCAAGTCCGATTTTAAATCGGCCTATACTTCCGCACGTAGTAAAAAATGGGCAAAAAAGTCCCAGCATTTCCGTCCACACAAATCTTTTCACCGTTCCTACAGAGAAGATTATCAAAGGGAATTAGCAGTCCCAGGCCTTCTCTCCCACGCCGTCAATACTTTTAAAACCATTTTTAAAAATTGGAAAATTTTTCTTCCGCTCATTATCCTCGCCGTCATTTTTAATATCTTGCTCGTCGGCCTTATGAACGAAGACACCTACACCGCCTTTCAGGATGCAGTAGAGGAAACTAATCAAAATTACGCCGGCGGCAGCCTCGGCAATTTCGCCAAGGCCGGCCTCACGCTTATGTCCGTCGTTGCCACCGGTGGTCTCTCTAGCGGTCTCACCGAAACGCAAGTTATTTTCTTAACTATCATTTTTCTCATCATCTGGCTCGTCACGGTTTATATCGTCCGCCACTACCTTGCCGGCCACAAAATCAAACTTCGCGATGCCCTGTATAATGCTCTCACGCCACTCCTTTCTACGCTCGTCGTTCTCATTGTCTTCTTGATTCAGCTTCTCCCCGTCGTCTTCACAGTTATTATTTACTCCGCCGCTGTCCAGACAGTATTCCTCTCCACACCATTTTACGCTCTAGTATTCTTCATCTTCGCCAGCCTCATGATTCTCCTTTCGCTATATCTTATTTCCAGCACAGCCATGGCTCTTGTTGCTGTCACTGCACCAGGCCTCTACCCTATGAAGGCTCTAAGCTCGGCTAGCGATCTAATCATGGGGCGCCGCATCAAGCTCATTATTCGCATTCTCTTTCTCATCTTCGTTGTCGCCATCGTCTATGTCGTCTTTATGTTGCCGCTTATCCTTCTCGATATGTGGGCCAAGTCTACCTTCTCTTGGCTCGAGGGTATCCCCTTCGTTTCAGTCTACTTACTAATCGCCACGGTTTTTGCCTTTATCTATTCCGCTACGTATTTATACTTATACTACAGGAGGATGTTAAATTATGACAATCAAAAGTAAGCCCGAAGCCGCCGCTCGCATCGAGAAACTTCGCGAAATCATCAATGATTATCGCTATCATTATCATGTCCTCGACGAATCCACCATGTCCGAAGCCGCCGCCGATTCTCTAAAACACGAATTATCGCAGCTAGAGGAACAGTACCCAGATTTAATCACTCCCGATTCCCCTACTCAGCGTGTTGCCGGCCGGCCACTAGATAAATTTGAAAAAGTTACCCATACTCGCCGGATGATTAGCCTCGCCGACGTCTTTAACGAAGACGAAATTCGCGAGTGGAAAGAACGCAATCAAAAATTAACTCCCAGCGTAAAGTATAATTATTTCACCGACATCAAAATGGACGGCCTCGCCTGTTCCCTCCACTATGAAAACGGCATTTTTGTAAAAGCCGTTACGCGTGGCGATGGTCTAGTCGGCGAAGACGTCACGGCCAATGTAAGAACGATAACTAATGTGCCGCTAAAACTTCAATATTTAGGAGATAGCAGGAGTACCCTCTCGGGGTATCCCGGAGGTCACGACCGAGGAATAGCGGCCGAGCCCCGTAACGACCGCCCCTTGGGACGCGGAACGCAGTACGGGCGCGAGGAACGCGACCCCGACGGGGGTGCTCCTGTTATCTCAAAAAGAGTTGAAGTCCGTGGCGAAATAGTTATCTTTAAAAAGGATTTCGACAAACTAAACGAGCAACAAGAGCGCCGCGGCGAGCCAAAATATGCCAATCCTCGCAACTTGGCCGCCGGCTCCATCCGCCAGCTCGATCCAAAAATCGCCGCCTCCCGTCCACTCAAATTTATCGCTTACGATTTAGTCGAGCCTAATCTCCCTACTTGGCACGAGGCCTACGAAGCTCTGCGAAGTTTCGGCTTCCAGACATCAAAGCAAGACAAAGTCTTCCCCACTTTAGAGGATGTTTTCAAAGAAATCACACATCTCGGCGAAACGCGTGGCAGTCTCCCGTTCAACACCGACGGCATGGTTATCAAAATCAACGACCGCGCTGTTTATGATAAACTCGGCATCGTAGGAAAGACACCCCGCGGTGCTGTCGCTTTCAAATTCCCCGCCGAGGAATCCACCACTAAAGTCCGCGATATCGTCATCAGTATCGGCCGCACCGGCGCCGCCACTCCTGTCGCCATTTTGGACCCAGTTGTAGTCGCTGGTAGCACCGTTCAACACGCTTCTCTCCATAATGCCGACGAAATCGCCCGCCTCGACGTCCGCATTGGCGACACTGTCATTATTTATAAGGCCGGCGATATTATCCCCCAAGTCAAAGAAGTCTTGCTCACTCTCCGCCCAGAGGGTACTGAGCCATTTGATTATGAAGAGGCTTTAAAGAAGCAGTACCCAGATCTAGAATTCGAGCGTCCGCCGGCGAAGTCGTCTACCGTGTCAAAGGCGAAGATTCCGATTTCATCTTA
>JAFWNO010000043.1 GCA_017510305.1 Candidatus Saccharimonadota bacterium
CTCTCGAGGGCGCGCTCAAACTTAAAGAAATTTCCTACACCGATGCTAACGCTTACCCCACCGGGGAATTAAAGCATGGCCCTATCGCGCTTGTCGATGATAACGCCTTTGAGTTTTTTCTCTTGCCAGAAAATGATCTATACGACAAAGCTCTCTCTGGCTTAGAAGAAGTCCTCGCTCGTGGCGGCCACGCCATCGTCGTTACCGACAGTGCCAAGTTTGAGCATCCTGTAGAGGAGGTAATTCGCGTCAAGACTAGCCTGAAGCTTCTCACGCCGCTGCTCCTCAACGTGGTTTCTCAGCTTTTTGCTTACAATTTTGCTGTTGCCAAAGGCCTGCCCGTCGACCAGCCTCGCAACCTTGCTAAGTCTGTCACGGTCGAATAATGCGTCTAAAACATCCTATCACTTATCTTGTTATTGCTGCTCTTTTCGCATTGGCACCACTCATCTCTAACAATTATTTTGATGATAGTCACGACACGCCATTTCATATCCAAAGCGTTATCGGTTTAGAGCAGGGAAGCGATAATATCTTCGAGATTTTTAATGCCAAAACATTTGAGTATATCTCTTACGATTATGGTTACGGGGAGGGTGTTTTCTATCCACAGCTTCCGCATCAAATTGCTGCCACTATCTTACATTTTGGTAAACACTTCGGCATGGATGTGCTAGATGCATTAAAGGTTACAAATTTTCTCGGTCTTGCTCTTTCTGGAATTTTTATGTATTTATTAATGGTGCGTATTGCTAAAAACAAAGTTGCAGCATTTCTATCCGCACTATTTTACATGACTGCACCGTATCATCTAGGTGACATTTTTATTCGTGATGCTTTCAACGAATCGTTCTTCTTCACATTTATTCCGCTTGCTATTTTGTCTCTACATGAACTTCTTTCAGACAACTATCGCACATTCTTTATTTGTTTTGTTGTTGGTTTTGTCGGCTTAATCAATACTCATCTCGTAATGACTGTATTCTTTATATTATTTTTAGTGGCAGCTTCGCTCATTTCCTTTAAGCAATTATTTACATGGCAGCGGCTTAGATGCCTTATTCTCGCAACCATCATCGTCAGCGTCATAGTGCTACCATTTATAATTCCAATGATAGAAAATAAACAAAATTATCAATATGCAGTATTTGCTGATTCTTACATGTATACTATGGAAAAAATAAATGCCAGCCGAGTATCACTAATGCGTTTCATTGTTCCTAATGACAATACTAATGTTATTCCTTACAACTTCAATTTGTTACTCCTCGTCCTAGTGTCATTATCCATACTTAATTATCGTAGACTCATCAACAAACAAAGCAGATTTCTGATTATCTTTGCTACCGTCTCTGGCATGCTTAGCATTATTATGATGTCAGATTTTATCTCTTGGGAACATTATCCTAGTATCCTACGCAACATCCAATTTCCATGGCGGCTAGAAATTTTTACGATCTTTGGCGCCAGCGCCCTAGCTGGGCTAGCACTGAACCATTACAAAGCCTACCTAAATACATCGCTCATTATGCTATGTGTCCTTTCTTGTGTCGCTAGTATTCTATTTGTCCAAGCTAGGCAAGATTATCGCACTTATGATATCTCTTCTGTAAAATATGAATATGCTGATTACTACCCAGCACAACTATTGGATGCTCCAGAGTATCTGCCAAATCGTCCGCACGAAGTTATGATCACCTCTGGTGACGCTACCATTTCAAATTATATTGATAATGGCAATGATGGCTTAAGTTTTGATATTAACAATGTAGATGGTGATATAACTATAGAAATCCCTAGGTTATACTATCTTGGTTATCGTGTAGCTGTGAATGATAGTTCAGATGTAGATTACTCTGTTAGCCCTAATGGCCTAGTTAGTATATCGCTTGGTCAAGATGCTCATGTCAGTGTCAAATATGTCGGCACTGCAAGTAGTAATATTGCCACAGCATTTAGTATACTTACTCTATTTTCCTTTGTGTCTTGGGTTAGCTTCAGTAGTATACGTAAAAGCAAAAAAGTGGTATAATTATAGATATGAAGAAAGACCCAGGTCTGGTATTTCGTATCTGTTTAATGTTGGGCGATGCTTTTGCGATAGTTTTTTCTTTTGCCTTTGCCTACTACATCCGCACCCACATCGATACTCGCCCATATTATTTCAATTCCGAGCTCTGGGATTTTGCTCTCACCATCCTATTTCTCGTGCCCATCTGGTTAATTATCCTTGCCGCTCTTGGTCTCTATAAAAAGTCCGTCTTTCTTGGCTCTCATCTTAACGAAGCCAGCAAGCTACTCATCGCTTCCGCCCTCGGTACCATGACTATCATCACCTACGATTTCTTTTATCAGCATAACCTTTTTCCAGTTCGCCTTGTCGCCATCTGGGCTACACTACTTTGTTTTATCTTTCTCATTATTATCCGTAATATCTTGCGGCTATTTCGCCGCCAATTCATCCGTGCAGACCGCGGCACTATTCGCGCCATCGTTATCGGCGATAGTAAAAATACCGAGTACCTGCTCGAGCAAATTGCGGCCAATCCCGAGGCTGGCTATCGTCTTTCTGGCGTAGTAGCAGGAAATAGCTACATTCCCGAAGAATTCAGAAATAAAAAGTTTTCCAGCCTCTCTGCTGCTCTCGCTCACACTCGCCCAGACGTTATCTTTCAAACGGACGAGAATCAAACAGAGTATGTCTATAAGCAGGCCATCGACCGCCATCTATTATACTATTTTATTCCTAGTGAGGCCGCCCTTTCTACCCAATTCGGCCAATTAGAATTAATCGGCGATATCCCCTCTATCCTTGTCAAAGTCACTCCGCTCATCGGCGGCGCTAGAGTTTTGAAAAGGTTAACAGATATTATTCTCGGCTTAATTATTACTATCCTTGCACTTATCCCAATGGTCATCATCTGGTTAGTCTCCAAGTTTTCTGATATTAAACATTCGCCCATCTATAAAGACGAGCGCCTTTCTCTCTACAATAAGCATATTTGTATTTACAAATTCCGCTCGATGAAACCAGAATATAGCGGTCTTACTCCCGAGGAGGCCTTCACTAAAATGGGAAAGCCATAGTTGATAGAGAAATATCGCAAGAATGGCGATTATCTCAAGAATGATCCTCGCATCACTAAACTTGGCAAATTCCTCCGCTCTACCTCTCTGGATGAATTGCCTCAATTATTCAACGTATTAAAAGGCGACATCTCGCTAGTTGGTCCCCGCGCGCTCGTGCCAGGCGAATTAAAAGATTACGGCGATCGTTCACTCCTCCTATCCGTTAAATCCGGCCTCACCGGTCTCGCCCAAGTTTCCGGCCGCCGCGACATCTCCTTTGACGAGCGCCGCTCTCTAGATCTCTACTACGTCCAAAACTGGACTTTCCTCATGGATATCCAAATTTTACTCCGCACTGTCGCCGTCGTACTACTTAGAAAAGGCGCAAAATGAAAGTCGCTATCGTTACCGATTGGCTCATTACGGTCGGCGGTGCCGAGCAAGTCCTAAAATCCATCCACGAGATGTATCCGCAGGCCCCCATCTATACCTCTCAGTATAATAAAAAGGGAATCGATTGGTTTAAAAACGCCGATGTTCGCACCGGTTGGCTACAAATCTTCCCAAGCGGTTGCCGTCGTTTTCTTGGTCCTCTCCGCCAATTCTACTTTTCCCATTTAGATCTATCCGAGTATGATTTAATCATCTCCGTTACGGGCGCCGAGGCCAAATCCGTCAAAAAGGGAAGTGCCACCCACATTTGCTACTGCCATGTCCCTACGCAATACTACTGGCAGTTTTACGATAAATATCTAGAAAATCCAGGCTTCGGCCCTCTGGACCCGCTTGCTCGCCTAGGGCTAAAACTTTTAGTGAGGCCTTTAAGAAAGGCTGATTATAAAGCCGCCCAGCGCCCAGATTATTTTGTTACCATCTCTAGCTTTGCCGCAGAAGAAATCAAAAAAGCCTATAATAGGGAAGCAAGCATTATCTTTCCTCCAGTAAACACAAGCGAATTCCACAGGGTTGTGGAAAAGAATACAATCAAAAAAGGGAAAAGTCAAGCCTCAAAATCCGAACAGACTATAACATCAAACAACATAAAATCAAGTAAAAGTCAAATCTACATCAATTACTCCCGGCAAGTTACTTGGAAACGTTTAGATATAATTGTCAAATCATTTAAGAACACAAAACTCCCACTTTTGCTAATTGGCGACGGCCCAGAACATAATAATTTAGTAAAAATTGCAAATGGTGCGCCTAATATTACCTTCCTTCCCGCCCTTCCGCAAGCAGACCTTATCGATTATTTGAAAAATTCAAAAGCCTTTATCTTTCCCTCAATGGAGCCTTTCGGTATTGCTCCAGTAGAGGCCCTTGCCGCCGGCGTGCCAGTCATCGCCTATAAAGGTGGCGGCGCCCTAGATTATATTAAAGATGGCAAAAACGGCCTTCTATTTAATAAACAGACTCCCGATTCTCTAACTAAAGTGATAAAAAAATTTGAACAGGCCAAATTGGACTCTCCCGAAAAAATCAGTAAATCTGTGGAAAACTTTTCCGCCCCCCGCTTCAAAAAGGCTATAAAGGATTTTATTAATGAAAAAACTAAATAAAATAGTAGAAATATTGCTAATTCTTTTGCCATCTATCCTATTTTTCTCCTACCATCCAAACATCAGCCTCGGCTCCACGGATTCTATGCATCTCGACCTTTCCCTTCCGCTCATTTCCCTCGCCCTCGTTTCCCTCTTTTCCCTCCCGCTACTTCCAAAAATTATCAAAAATACCCCTAAAAAAGCCCTAGTCGCTCTTGCGATAATTCCCTGTTATACAATATTTTCCCTAATTTGGTCAAGCAATCCTTTGCGCACTTTTCTTTCCGCTGGAGTTTTGATTTGCCTCGCAATTACTATCCTCGTCCTTCCATATATCGCTAAAAACACTCCAAAATTCGTATCAAAAACCAGCACTATCTTTCTTGCTACCGCTACCGCTGTTTCGATTTTTGCTTGGCTCCAATCTATTTTAGACTTCTTAGGTGTTAGTCGTGAAGTGACTCTTCTCTGCGAAGGCTGTACATATCAATCCTTCGGTTTTCCCCATCCAAATAGCTTTGCCATCGAGCCGCAATTCTTCGGTAATCTCCTTCTCGCCCCAAGTTTTCTATGCCTATACTATATATTATATCACAAAAAAGGTAAAAAGTCAATATTACCCTGCCCGCTTCTCTGGGCTATTGCCATTTTTCTCATAATTACTCTATTCTTCACCTTTTCCCGCGGCGCTATCTATGCCTTCCTCGCCAGCATCGCATGTCTCACCATTTATCAATTATTCAAAAAGCACTACAAATATCTTATTCTCATCCCCGTAATTCTCTGCTGTGCAATCTTCTCCCTTATCTGTCAAGGGGTATTCGCCGAAATCTCCCCCACCACTGACACCTTCACCTCCGCCATCACCAAATCCATCCACCATCTCTCCCTCGGCAAAATAGACCTCCGTGTAAATCTTAAGGAGGAAAAATGTGATACTATGCATGGACAGGGTCAGGCTGCGGATGTGTCTTCTCGGGATCTATTTTGCGACCGCCCCTTGGGACGCGGAACGAAGTACGGGCAAAATACGATAGGGGGCGACCCTGTAACGACAGGCGTCGCGACCGGTGCCCGAGAAGGCACGTCCGAGCCGGAGCCTGTAGGGGTAGAGGATGCAGATGAAAAGATTAGTAGTTTCGACGGCTATGTTGAGGACTCAACAAACATCAGACTTGAACTCAACGAAATGGCTCTAGACACCTGGAACGACAGCCCGAGAAATATCTTCCTTGGCGCTGGCCTCGGCGGCGCTGGCCCCGTCTTATATCAAAAATTCCCAGACCTCGGCACCGAAAAACAAATCGTCCAAAATGAATATTTCAGTCTTCTCCTAGAATTTGGCCTCGTCGGCATTGCCATAATCATTGCTGCCGCGATACTAATCGTCACCTCAATCAAGATAAAAGACAAATCTCAAAAAGCTTGGCTACTTACTCTTCTTTTTGCTTACGCCATTACTCTTCTTTTCTTCTCTGGCCTGCCTAACGCCCTTCACATCTACCTTCTCCCCTTCTACGCTACACTCTTTAGTAAACACCAATTTCTCATAAACGGCAAAATTAAGAAACATAATCACTAAAGTCATCAGTACATACACTCCAGTACTTTTTACGAATTCATAATTAAATATCCACGAAGTCAAAAAGTAAATAAATCCATATAGCCAGTCAAAACATGTCGAAAATAGCCATGTCAGCGGTGGCCGAAGTCCAAATACTGCTATCGCATTCCAAATAACGAATTTTACTACCCCATATTTTCCCGGATCGCGCTCCTTCCAAGTGATATTATTATGCATTATGTATGCCGCAAAAGTCGCCACCACCCCAGACACTACAGCCGAAATTGCCAAATTGTCCTTAAATAATATATTTAACGAAAATTGATAAGTCAAAAAGTCTACTATTGTAGCAGCAATTCCTACTCCGGCAAATTTCAAAACTTTCTTAAAATTCTTCTCGCCGGATTTTTCCTCTACTTCTAGCTCAAGTTTAATTTCTGCCATGTAACTCCTTTCTAAAGAAGTTTGTCTTATAAATTTCTGCGCCTTTATCTTGGTAGAATTTCCAAGCCGCCTCTCGCCCCTCTCCAGAGGTGAATTCTAAATCTGTTGCACCCTTCTCTAATCCCCACCGAATAATCTCGTCCCAAATTAATGTGCCAATTCCTTGCCCGCGCGCCTCGCTTGTTACCACAAAATCTTCCAAGTAAACATTTTTTCTTACAATCGCCCCCATCGTCACGGATACTACCGCCATCCCCAGTATTTGCTCTCCATTTTTTGCTAAAATCAAATCATGATATGGCGAATCTATCACTTCTAAAAACCACTCCTTTGGTATCTCGCCTCTGTCGCGCCCGCTTCTAGACAGTTCAATTAAAAGCCCCCTCACCGCTTCCCCTACCTCTGGTGTATATTGAGTTAATCTTTCAATTTCTGGCATAATGCCTCCTCTAATTCTTTTGCTATTTTCTCAATTTCTTCCGCATCTTTCCCCCAGATGGTAATCCTAATCAATTCCTCAGTTCCGCTCGGTCTTACCAGCATCCTCCCCCCAGCAGATTCCACCTTTTGAGTATATTCAGCAATAATATCATCGCACTCCGCCAGCCTCTTTTTTTCTTCCGCTGTCGCTGGGAAATTATGGATTATTTGCGGCAGTTTTTCCATCCCGCTTGCCAAATCGTGCAGGCTCTGATGCGTCATTGAAATGATCTTTGTCATTACCAGCGCCGTCAACACTCCGTCTCCCATTGGCTCGCCAGGTAGGATAATATGTCCACTCTGCTCCCCGCCTAGCAAGATACCTTCTTCTCGCATCCGTGCAAACACATTTGCGTCTCCCACATCAGTAATTGCGAGATCCACTCCTTTTCCGGCCGCCCAGTTAAATAACCCTTGGTTTGCCATCACTGTTGTAGCAATTTCAGATAGTCCCAGCCACTCTGAAATAATCATCAGCATCTCATCGCCATCCACCACGGTTCCAGTATGGTCTATCATTAAGCACCTATCTCCATCTCCGTCAAAAGCCGCCCCAAAGTCCAGCCGCCCCTCCTTCACTAATAGTTGCAACGCTTCTAGATGTGTGCTGCCGCAACCCCTATTTATCCCCGTACCATATTCTGCATTATCATTTATCACTGTTACCTCTGCGCCTAGTTCCTCAAAAATCCTCCGCGCAGTCACGCTTGTGGCGCCATTGGCACAGTCTAATCCTATTCTCATCCCCGAAAAATCCACTCCTTCTCTCGCCATTTCTGCCGGGCCAATTTTATCTACATAATCTCTCAAATGTTTCAAATATAGAGAAACCGCCTCTTCATGAATATTCTCTACTTCCTCTCCACCAGCCGCTTCTGTATAATTTATATCATCCAGTGAATTTTCTATCGCTTCCACGCCAGCCCTAGACAACTTTACTCCGTATTCATCACCCCTTTCAAACACCTTAATTCCATTATCCGTATAGGGGTTATGGCTTGCCGTCACATCTATTGCAAAATCATAATTTATATCATAAAATGCATAATTTATTCCAGGTGTCGGCAGCACCCCCACATTAGCATATTCCATCCCCACCGATTCCAGCGCCTTCTCAAAGTCGCGCAAAATCCACTCTGTCGACTCTCTCGTGTCTCCGCCAATCACTACTTTTGGCGACTCCACCCCAATCTCATCCGCATAATGCTTTAACCCTACGGCCACCCCCTCCATAAAATCTGGCGTGAATTTATCAGCCTTCCGCCGAATTCCGTCCGTACCAAAATATTTACCCATATTCTCCTATTCTCCCGCCCGCTTTAATAATATTTGCCTTTTTACTACTTCAATCACTGCAATAATATCTGTCACCGTGCTCCCCCTAGATAGATCTGAGCATGGCGCTTTAAATCCTTGCAGTATCGGTCCTGCTGCCGTGAATGCTCCAAATTGCTCCATCGCTTTATATAGGATATTTCCAGTATTTAAATCTGGCACAATTAGCACATCTGCCCTCCCGGCCACTTGCGAGCCGGGCGCCTTTTTCTCTGCAATCTTCAAATTCACTGCTGCATCCAGTTGCATCTCTCCGTCAATCTGTATGTCTGGCCACTCCGTCCGCACCCTAGATATCACCCCTCTAGCCTTGTCTATCGACGGGTCGCTTCCTCCACTCCCAAAAGTAGAAAAGGAAAGCATCGCAATTTTCGGCTCGGTATCCAGCACTGCCTTCGCTGTTTCGTAGGTCTGCATTGTAATATCATAAAGTTGCCCCTCTGTTGGGTTTTTGCAGGCCGCCACATCGCCGACGACATAAGTTTTCCTACCCCTAGTCATCACAAAACTTGCCGAAAATGTATCCCCCTCCACGCCAATTATATCTCTTGCCGCCAGTATCACATCCCTCGATGTATAATTCAGTCCTGCCACCATCCCCTCTGCCTCGCCGTTTGCTACCATCGCACAGGCCTCTTCTAAATTATCTGCCGGCATAGCCTCTATATCGGCTACTTTGCTCGCCGCAAAACTAACCGCCTCATCCCCCATTTCTGGAAATACAATCCGCACTCTGTTCATACATTAATTATACCAAAAATTGGGAATTATTTGCATTTTTATGTCGGTAGTGTATAATAAGAATTAGGTAAAGATTTAGCAACAGATAAAAGCACCGCTTTTATAGTATTTGAAAATTTATTATATTTCTCAAAGTCGGGAAGCATAAGTGATTAGATATTAAAATGGTGTCACGAACACCTTACAATCAGTGTCTAATTACTTAGGTGCTTGTTGCTAGGTCTTTACCTGAAGTTTCGTGGCACCATTTTAGTTGGCTCAAATACCTCCAAACTAAAATGGTGTCGGCGAAGCACAAGGTAAAATAAGGAGGTCTAAAAATGGGCAACAAACATCAACAATTAAAATTACATCAGAGTTTCATTTTTAATCCCAAGTGGCATCGTTCTTTCGCGCTTGGGCTTTTTTCATTTCTGATGGCTTATCTCGTCGCCAGCATCCTCACCCCAGTCAAACAGTCCGATGCTACCCAACTTGTCGATATTACCAATGAAAAAACCGGCTATTATGTTCGTATCTCCGGCTCTAGTTCTATTGATATATCTGTTGATTCCACTCCGCAAGGCCAACTAGTCGGCGCTAAAGATACTATCACTACCGTTACCAACTCTCCTCGTGGCTATCAATTATATATTTCCGCCTCTCCTAATTATCTTTATCTCAATGGCGATTCCTCCACCGCCGCTCAAGGCAAATTTTCTCCCATCGGTGGCGACCTAGTTTCTCCTATTATCCTTGGCCGCAACACTTGGGGTTTTGCTTTTAATAAATCTAACATTGGCGTTCCTTCAAGTAATTTTGCCGACGCTGCAGATTATGCCACGGCCGGCAACTATAAATATCCCACCGCCTCTGCCACCTATACTTCCATCCCCACCACTGAGTTAATGGTCCAATCTATCGATAGCGACAATCTCGCCACCGATGGCACAGATTTGGATGTATATTATGGCATCGATGCCAGCACAGATTTGCCAACAGGTAGTTATCAAGGCGTAGTCACTTGGACGGCCATCTCTGAAGGCGTCAATGTTAATGCTGATACTATGCAAGATTTCACCACCGCCGAGTGTCGGGCTATGACCATGGCCGATGCTAGCAATTATGACAGTGTCAAAAAGGAATTAATCGATGTTCGTGATGGCAAATGGTACACTATTGCTCGGATGAAAGATGGCAACTGCTGGATGACGAGCAACCTTGCCCTTGATGGTGGCATCACCCTCACCCCCGATGATTCTAATGTTTCCCAGAATCGCGAACTCCCCGCCTCCGCCAATATCACCGATGGCACCACCTCTGTCTATGATTCACCTCAAATCTACACCGCTAATCAAAACAGCACCACCACCGATTGTGGCTCCTATCAGTACTGTGTAGTTTCCGATGTAAAATACGGCAACCTTTATAACTGGAACGCTGCCACCGCCACTACCGGCAAGCAAGCCACCACCGGCACTGCCTACGAGTCCGTCTGCCCCAAAGGTTGGCGCCTACCAGACAATGGCACTAATTCTGGCAAAAAGACTTTCTCAAATTTATTTACAGCATATAATTTACCGTCAAATAACACCACTGATAATGCTGCTGTAGTTGCCGTTCAAAATAAGCCACTTAATTTTGCTATGACTGGCTATTACTATTCTTCTTTGGTGCCATCAACAACATTTTATTGGGGGCGCTCGGTAGATAGTAGTAATACTAATCTTGGATATAGCTTCTATTTTACGCCGGCAAACGACACAAATAACTTCAGACCAATGCGCTCGTATTATAAATCATATGGTCAAGCAGTCCGCTGCGTCTTCCAAGGCTCTACCATCGAAAACGATATGTTCATGCAAGACATTAACTTAACCATGTGCAACAATCTCGCCGAATCCACCACCACTAGCGACAACCGCCGCACCGTTATCGACGGCCGCGATGGCAAATCCTACAAAGTCTCCCACCTCGCCGACGGCAACTGCTGGATGGTCTCAAACCTCGCTCTTGATGGCAACCGCACCCTCCAGCCCACCGACTCCAATGTCACACAAAACCACACTCTCCCCGCCAACATCCCTAACGGCACCACTCCCACCTATGATACTGCTCAAATTTATGCTGGTGTTACCAACTCCACAACTAGTAGTTGTGATTCATCATACCCAAATTGTATAATATCCGACATAAAATATGGAAACTTTTACAACTGGAACGCCGCCACTGCCACTGTTGGCAAACAAGCCACTACTGGCACAGTTACCGAGTCTATCTGTCCGGTTGGCTGGCAATTGCCTAATGGTACAGGCATAAAGTCATACACAAGTCTCCTTTCAGCGTACAATATAACTTCTGGCACTGGAAATGCCAACATTAAAACCATTCAGCAAGCCCCACTCTACTTTGCATTAACTGGACATTTTTATAGCCTCACCGCAAACCAAGGAGGATACGGTCCGTACTGGTCAAACACTACCAGCACCGCTAATAGCAATGCGGCATTCGGCCTAGAAATCAATACCTCAAATACTGCAAACATCAATTCTATATTTGAACACGCAAAATTATATTCTATTCCTGTTCGTTGCCTCCTCAGCTACTAAACCCAAATCCTCTCCCATCTCGACCATGCTTGTAGTTAGTCTTAAACAACTCTCTATAGACAAGTAAAGACAAAGCGAAACTGGCTCTATCCCATTTTATAGGGCAGGCATCCAGAACGGATACTTTTCGAGCCAGTTTCTTTCTATCTTTATAATAGCTAGTTTTTACGAAAAAACAACCCTTATCCACTCATCCGCCGGGCCGGCCGTCAGAAGCAAAATCAAATATCCATCATCCCGCCACTTCCGCAATTTCTCCGCTAGGGAATCATCAGCCTCTGCTGCTTCCCCCACCTCACTATTAGACAAATCCGCAATAAACTCTTCTGGTGTAATTACCGTAAGCTCAGGGTCTTCCCTTGTAAGATATGTCGGTAGCCAGTATAATTTATCCACCCCAGTAAACGCATCTCTATATCCTTCCCTCACTTGTTGCTGGCGCACATTTTGATGCGGCTCATATATCGCCACCACACCTTTCAGTCCATCAATTTCCGCCTGCTCCAGCGCCATCCTTATTGTTGCAGTAATCTCCTCTGGGTGGTGCCCATAGTCTGAATAAACGCCGAGAGAAATCTTCTCAAATCTCCTCCCCACGCCGGGGAATTCGTTCAAAACTCTCACAATCTCCTCTTCAGCAATCTCATATCCTCCTTCCATCACAATCTGCTTAATCACTGCCAGCGCCGTAGTCGCATCCTCCCTCCGCAGTTTCCCCGCCAGATTAAACCTAGCGTCTACTTCCCCGCCATATATCACCATCTCGCTCTGCTCTTCAAACTGCCGAAATGCCGCTTGATAATCCTCCACTGTCGGGTAAATATCCGGATGGTCATAAGTCGCCACTGTCACCACTCCTATCCACGGGTGAAAATGTAGAAAATTCCTATCGTATTCATCCGCCTCATAGATAAAATATTTATCTCCCGAGTAATATCGACCACTCCGTGCAAATCCTAAAGTTGTCCCAATCAGGTAAGAAACTGGCAGCCCCAGTTGCAGGCACGCCCAGATAATCATTCCCGTCGTCGTAGTCTTGCCGTGCGTGCCAGCTACCGCCACCATCTTTAGTCCCAATTCAGACACCAAATAGGCAATCAATTCGTCCCTTTTAGAAATCTTCATCCCCATCTCTTGCGCCACCAATAGTTCCAAAGCATCAGCTGGCAGTGCCGAGGTGTATACATACCACTCCGCCCCCGATTCTCGCAAAAATTCTCCATCTTGCTCGCCAATCTTTATGGGAATCCCCGCAGCCTTCAGTTCCGGCAAAATCACCCC
>JAFWNO010000044.1 GCA_017510305.1 Candidatus Saccharimonadota bacterium
GCGATAACTATTTATATTTAACTTGTACGTCTCCTGCCATGCCAGCAGATATCTATGATGTAACAGTTACATTAGATACCTTTGGCAGAGTATTAGAAGCAGATGGTGTAGTTACTTATTCTGGTACTCCACCAATAAATACCATTACTACTATGCAAACCCTAACAGCCGATGCTTGTAAAACTGCACCATTTGCTGATACAGCTGGGAATAACATCTACACCCTAAAAGATAGTAGAGATAACAAATCCTACAAGATAGCACATCTTGCTGATGGTAACTGCTGGATGGTGCAGAATTTAGCACTAGATGGAGGGAGGACATTAACGCCAGCAGATAGTAATGTGACAAGCGATGTCGCTTTACCAGCAAACAAATCATCCGGAGACTCATCGAGTTATTCAGAAATGCAAGTATTCAATAAATTGTCTGGCTATGACGGCAACTACTATAATTGGTGTTCGGCCATTACTATCAGTAATTGCTATGGAACAACTACAAAAGTTTCTACTAGTATTTGTCCTAAAAATTGGCAATTACCAAATGGTAGCAATGATAATCCTAGCTATAATATACTCTTTGACGCTAGTAGAATAAACAATTTAGACACAAACAATGAAAAAATAGCAGCCATCGAAGGGCTACCGTATTCATTCTCTGCGGCCGGAACATACGCAAAATGGGGAGGAACAACTACCTATGTGGGGCAAGGGCAATATGGTACATATTGGACAAATACGGGAGGTGGTGAATCTAGCCCTCATTTAGCTATGTGTTTCACCTATTTTAAAGACGGTAGCTACTTTTTACCTTTTAATGCGTATGGTAAATTTTTGGCTTCCTCTGTCCGCTGCGTCTTCGGTAGCTAGAAATGTAGAAATAGAAAAAGCCCCAGTGTGCTGGGGCGGTGGTTAGGTTCATAATAATGCCAATAATGCCAATAAGATAAAGGCGAACACAAAACACAAAAAAGTCATAATAATAATCAGCAGTTCTCCAAGCATGAGCGATGCCAAGAAAGCAACAGCAAATGAAAGTAGTGCAAAAACTGATAAGACAACCTGTATTATCTTAAACGTTTTTACGATATGCTCTCTAATCATATAGCTTCCCCCTTTCTCTGATACTAAGGAACGACCACCTCATCTTAATTATAGCACAAGTAGTATAAAAAGTCAAACCTAAGCAGCCATCGCCTGCTGCCCCATCATCTGCGTATTCTGAAGAACCTGTTTCTGCCGCTCATACTCCTCTAAAGTTAGTCTTGGCAGGGAAATATAGAAAGTCGAGCCATCCCCAAAGGCGCTCTCCGCCCAAACTTTACCATTCATCGCTTCCACTCGCGACTTCACTAAATATAGTCCCAGTCCTGTCCCCCCAATCTCGCGCGTCTCGGAATTGTCCACTCGGTAAAACTTCTGGAAAATATGCCCCAAATCTTCTGGCGAGATACCAATTCCGGTATCTGTCACATTTATCAAGACTCTATCTCCATCCCCCCGCACATTTACCCATACCGCACCACCAGAAGGCGTGTATTTTATGGCATTTTCAAGCAAATTATTTAATATTTCCCGCAAAAAGTCAATATCTACCAGCCCATACACCTGCTGACCAATTGTATCTCTAGTGTCCTCGCCCGAGCCAAAGGAATATTTCAAATTCTTCGCCCCCATCGCTGGCGCCTGCCCCTCGGCAATACTCCGCACCGTTTCCACCATATCTACCGGCACCATATGTAGCCGGATTTTTTTATCATCCAACTTCGTCACATCTAGTAAATCTTGGAATAATCGGCCCAGATGTTGAGATGACGCGTGCGCCTCCTCCAAATACTTCCGCGCCCTGTCGTCAATCGTAGCTGTCTGCGGATTTAGCGCTAGCCCCAAATACCCCTCAATCGAGGCCACCGGCGTGCGCATCTCGTGTGAAGCCGTAGAAACAAATTCCATCTGCGCCCCCTCTTCCTCTAGCTCTTTCGTGATATTCCTAAAAATCATCACCGTATCGCCACTTGCCGTCGGCAGCACTGTAAGGGAAATTGGTATACGCTGATTCTGCATATTCACCAAGACATATTCTCGCGTGGTAAAATATTGCCTCGCCGCCACCGCCCCTACAATCTTATTCTGCGGCGCATCCACCGGCATCCCCTCCCCAGTTTCAAATCGCATAATCGCTAAATACTCTAGCCCCAGCGCATTTTCCGACGCTTCGCAGCCAATCATCTGCACCGCCGCTGGGTTTATCAAAGTAATTACATTTGCGCTATTTATTACAATCACCCCGTCATCAATCGTCGCTAGCACCATCCCTGCCATCGCCGCTTGGTCTGCCGCTGGATTTATCGCGCCCATTACCCCACCAGAAGCATTTCCTACTACTGGCGCGCTCGCCCCCTTATTTCCAAAAAGCCCACGCAAACTCATACTACTATTTTACCACAAACGCAATAAAATGTGATAAAATTATATTATATGAATAAGGACGTTATTTACATTGAGCCCGAGGACGATATCACCGATATTATCAATCGCCTCAGCTCGGCTAAAGAGAAAGTGGTTGCGCTCGTCCCCCCGAAAAATCTCGGTATTTTGCGTAGCGCGGTCAATACTAAACTAATTGCAAAAACTGCCAAAAAGGAGGAAAAGGCTGTAGTTTTTGTCACTACAGATAAGTCGCTAATGAAGTTAGCGATGTCTGCCGGCATCCCCGTAGCCAAGACTTTGCAGTCTCGCCCAGTTATCCCTACAGCCGCAGATTTGGCCGAGAAAAAGGCCTCTTCTAGCGACGTAATCGACGATCTCGGCGATGTTGACGAAAAAGAGCCATCAGATACCGCTAATGATAAAAAGTCCGCGAAAAAGCCTGAAAATAGCCCAAAATCCGCTAAAAAGGAGCCGGAGACACTAAATTCCGCCGATATTGACGAAGATTTAGAAAAAGACGCTAAAAAAGGCGACAAAAAGGACAAAAAGAGCAAAATTCCTTCCATGGATAAATACCGCAAGCGCATTATTATCGGTGGTGCGGCCGGCGTCATCTTAATTGTCTTCCTCGTCTGGGCGCTTGTTTTTGCTCCAGCCGCCAAAATCGTCGTAGCGATGCATACCACTGCCAATAATTTCTCTGAAAACGTCAATCTTACCACAGATAAAAACAAGGAGAAAATCGAAGATTCTACTCTCTATATGGAGAAACAAGAGGAGAAGGTTACTAACTCCATCGAATTTGAGGCTACTGGCAAGAAAAACGTCGGCGAAAAGGCCTCTGGTACCCTCGCCGTTACTGCCTATCTTGACGACGCCAAGACTATCAGTCTCCCTGTCGGCACCACTTTCACCTACAATGGCCTAGCCTATCTCTCCACCAGCGACGCCGTCCTTACCTGGGATGGTAAGTCTAACGAAGTCTGCGAGAATTACGCCGAAGGTGGCGCTAAAGCCGTGCGTGAAGATGGCTGTAAGAAGTCCGCCTCTGTTCGCATCACCGCTTCCGAATCTGGCGAAAAGTACAATATCTCCGCCACCGCCTCTGGCTGGCACTCCAGCGTGTCGGATATTTACAGTGCCGCCAACTCTGGTGCTATCGCCGGTGGCACAGATAAAACCATCACCATCGTCCAGCAGTCCGATATTGATGCCGCCAAAGATAAATTACAGAGCGACAGCAAATTGGACAAAGATGCCCTCAAGAATAAGTTTTCTAAAGATTACATCACCATTGATGCTAGCTATAAAGAGGAAACTGCTGATCCTAAATCCACTCCTGCTGCCGGCGAGGAAGTCGGCGATGGCGTCAAGCCAAAGCTAGAGCTCACTTCTACGGCCTCAATGTACGGCGTAGATAAGTCTACTATCGAAAAATACATCAAGGCCAAGACTAAAGATTCTATCGCTTCAGACCAAAAGATTTACTCTTATGGCGACCCATACTTCGAGAAATTCACAGAGAATAACGGTGAATTCTCCGCTAAACTAAAGACTACTACCCAGGTCGGCCCAGAGGTCACTGAGCAGGAAATTATCGAGAAGGCTAAAGGTAAGAAAATTGGCGAAGTCCAGAGCCTACTCAAATCTATCAGCGGGGTCAGCTCTGTTAATGTCGAGCGTTCCTTCTTCTGGGTATCATCCGTCCCAGATGACGTCAATAAAATCTCCGTCGAATTAAAGGTAGAGGAATAATGAAACTTATCGGGCTAGATGTCGGCGAGAAGCGGATAGGTGTGGCTAAGTGCGACACCTCTGTCCGTATCGCTATCCCCCAAAACACCATAGAGGTAGACGGCACCGAGTTTCAGCAGATTGCTAAACTAGCCAGCCTTATCGGCACAGATTATTTTGTGCTGGGTCTCCCTCGTAGCAATGATGGCCGCGAAACGGCCCAGTCCGAATATGTTAAACAATTCGCCCGCAACCTCAAAAAGCATATCCCTAGTGCTAAAATCCAGTTTCAAGACGAATCTCTCACCTCTGTCGAGGCCGAAGCCCGCCTCAAATCCAAGAAATCCTACCGCAAAACCGGCAAACTCTTCAAAAAAGGCGAAGTCGACTCCGAAGCCGCGACCATCATCCTGCAGGACTTCCTTGAAGGTTTTACCAGTAAAGGTAGACAACACGAGAATCCCGACACTGCGGGGCCTGTCGGAGGCTCGGCCGTTCGCCCCTTGGGACGCGGGAGCGAAGCGACGACGGTCGGCGCCAGCCCTGTAACGACAGGCGCTGGCGACCGTTACCCGCAGGTCGGAGATTCTCGTGGTGGCGTAAAGAATGGAAAAACTAAAACGAAGGTGCTCGCAGGCATCTCCGTGGCGGTTCTAGTTTTGCTTGCCCTTTGTGGCGGCGCAGCCCTTTGGTACAATCTAAGCCTTGCCCCCGTCGGCTGCTCCGCCGAATGTAAAGATATTATCTTTTCCGTCGAGCAGGGCGATAGTCCCGAGTCCATCGCTAAAGTCCTAAAGGAGAATGGCCTAATTAAATCCACCCTTGCTTTCCAGATAAACGCTCGCCTCTCCGGCGAGGCTAGCCAGTATCAAGCCGGCAATTACACCTTCAATCAGGGCATGTCGTCCCAAGAAATTTCCGCTAAAATCGCTCGTGGCGAGATTAACGAGAATGTCTTTAATTATACTATTCTCCCCGGCCAAAGTATCTTTGAAATTCAGACAGGTCTAAAAAAGGCCGGCTATTCCGACGCTGAAATCACCGCTGCTTTTAACAAGACTTATAATAGTCCCGTTCTTAAGGATAAGCCCGCCAATACTTCCCTAGAGGGCTACCTCTACCCTGAGACTTACGAATTTTACCAAGATGCCACCGTCGAGACGATTCTTCAGCGTGCCATCGACGAAATGAATTCTGCAGTTGTCAAGAATAACCTTGAGCAAAAATTCGCCGCTCAAGGCCTCAGCCTCAATCAAGGCCTCACTCTCGCTTCTATTGTTACCGAGGAGTCTGTCTCTGGCGAGGAGAGCAATATCGCCAGAGTGTTTTTAAACCGCATCGCGAATGGCATGGCACTTGGCTCAGATGTCACCACCAAATATGCCGCCGATCTAGAGGATCCAGACCGGCAAGTTTACACTGATAACAGCCTCATCCTGCAGATAGATTCCCCTTATAATACCAGAAAA
>JAFWNO010000045.1 GCA_017510305.1 Candidatus Saccharimonadota bacterium
GGCGAGAGCATACTTTAATGCGGGCATACTTAGCTCGACTATTTCGTAGCCTTTTTCTTTTAATAATTCAATTTTATTAGATAGGGATTTTCTAATGCTAGGATCAACAGCGTCGTTATCAAATTCTTTAATGACGCCGACTACGCGATTCTTCGTTTCGCCTTCTCGGGCACCGCTCACCCCGCCCGCCGTCGCGGGGGGGCTCGCTATCGTATTTTGCCCGTCGCAAAATAGATCCCGAGAAGACGAATCCGAAGACTCGCTACCCCCGCCATTATAATAATCTGGCAAAGTGGTCATATCTTTCGGGTCTTGGCCAGAGGTAATACTCATGAGTAAGTCAATATCCTCTGGGGTTTTGGCGAAGAAGCCGATACAGTCGGTGCTACTCGCCATCGCCACTACACCGTAGCGGGAAATTGTGCCATAAGTGGGCTTGAAGCCATAAACACCATTAAACGAGGCCGGCTGGCGAATAGAGCCGCCAGTATCTGTACCGGTGGAAAACGGGACAATATCTAGAGCTACGGCTACTGCAGAGCCACCAGATGAGCCGCCAGCGACACGCTCTGTATCTACGGCGTTTTTAGTAGCACCAAAATAGGAATTCTCGGTGGAGGAGCCATGCGCAAAAGAGTCCATGTTGGCACGACCGATACAAATGGCGCCTTCTTTTTCTAACTTTTCTACACTAGTGGCGGTAATTGGCGAGTGAAGCGGCTCTAAAATTTTGGACGAGGCGGTAGTGTTGCCAAATTTGCTTAGGAAATTATCTTTTAGGACATATGGTACACCAGCGAGCTTGCCGACTTTTTCGCCGCTGGCGATTTTTTGATCAATTTCTTCGGCGCGGGCAAGAGCCTCTTTTTCAAGGATGGATACGAAAATATTGTGCGATTTTTGATATTTTTTAGCCTTTTCTAGAGCCTCTTTGACCATAGAAATAGCACTGGTGGTTTTATCTGCAATCTTCATAATTATAATACCTTTGGAACTTTTACTTGATAATCTTCGGAATCTGGGGCAAGAGCAAGCAGTTCTTCCCTGTTAGCATCTTGAGGTAATATTTCATCCTTACGCCAAATATTCTCCATTTCAAATACTTGGTAAGTAGGCTCTACCCCATCGACATTTAATTCGTCTAACTGAGAAATATATTTAATAATGTTTTTTAGATCGCCACCTAGCGATGTAATTTCTTCCTCGGACAGGGAGAAATTTGACAAATCTGCTAGATGTAAAATATCCTCGCGTGTAATCTCCATTTCTTAATTATATCACTTTTTATCCTTTTATGGTATAATTAAGTATAGAGAGTAGAGTAGTGGGCAACTGAAATCGCACATTTGAAGGAGGGATAAAAATGGCTTATAATTATGATTTCTATCTGGAGCATAAAGATATGCGAAGATATTGGCCGCTGGATAGGGCGTTCGCTAGGAAGGTGCTGACGTTATCTCAGCTTTGGAGCAAAGAGGAGATACCAGACACGCCGAAGGAATTTCAGGATTATCTTTATAGCAGGATGCTTGATACTTTATGCCGCGCGGTAGTGCCTGCGACTTTACGGGAAGAGTATCTGGGGTTTTTTAGAAAGATGATCAAAAATCCGACGACGGCAATATTTATTGACCTGATGCGCGGGGCAGAGTCTGAATACTTCATCAGGTGGCTGCAGGATGCGGCTATGGCGAATTCGTATGCTTTAGAGCCGGCTTATGGCTATGGGCGCGATTTTACCAATCATTACGGTAAAATTCCGCCGTACGATCCGGCCGTAGCAATGATGGATGATGCAGGCTTTGAATATGTGCGCTGGCGTGACCAGAAAATGTGCTCGCTGATGAAGTCTACCGGCAAGGGTGGCAAGGTATTGTCGATCGCTTGCGGGACAATGCCGGAGCTGAGGTATTTTGAATATCCGAAATGGTTATTTGAAACGCAGCACTTTGTCTGCTATGATATAGCACTTATCGACTACAAGATGTTCTTTGATGAGGTCGGCATGCCAGTAGATAACATTCATCCGTGTCAGATGAATCTGGCTAGTGCACTGGAAGAGGAAACTCGCCATATGGATGGCCGTAAATACGATCTGATTAATATCAAAGGTTTCCTGTCTTATGCTTTGCCGATGCTTCCGGAAATCATTCCGGCGGTAGTGAGGCTGTTACAAAAGCCTGGGGCGAAGTTTGGCTTCGATTTACAGCTGAAGAACTGGACGTTGAATCGCAACAAGTGGCTGTTCCTGTGGGCGAGTGATGCCGACATGGATTTTGAACTGCTGAACAATTTCAATGAAGCAAAAAATCTGGTCGAGAGCATCATCAAAGACGGCGATCTGCCGGTGGAGATGGATATATCTCAGCCTGGCTTCTCTAGTAACGATACTGCTGGCGTATTTGTAACTTTGACAAAAAGAGCCTAACTTTCTACCCTCTATTACCCTTTTATAAACCCCCCAGTCTTATGCTGGGGGGATGTTTAATTGTAATTATTTATCTCATCTTCATATTTTTGTGCGGTGCCAGACACCACTAGTGGAGGTGCGATACCTCCAACGAACTTCGCGGATTGGGCGCATAAACTCACGGTTTGGATAGAATACGGCAAAGCATTTCCTTCTCTACTTGAAGGCTCTTGTTGGAAGCTTCGTAAAACCATTAATAATAATTATCGGCGGGTTGGACGTGGTCGTTACCAAAAGCAAAAAAACTCGCCAAAGCGAAGGTTCTTGAAATAGAGGCGATGCGGTGGCGAACGGCGTATTCGTGCTGGCGTTTTTGACTTATTCTTTTGAGCTGTTTAGTTTCTATTTTTTGTTTTTCATATTGACCTTTTGCAAATCAACCTTTATAATTATTATAAGCATAAAAGAAGTGGAGGTCAAGTGCAGCTAACTACGATTTTATTAATTGCTGTGGCAGTCTTAGCGATGCTATCAGGCTGGGCGGTTTTTATTGGGGCAAGAAAAAGTGAAAAAATCAAGGCGGGCTTATTCTTGTTGGCTACGATTGGGGCGTGTCTTTGGACGGCGGCGATAGCCACGGTTTTATCATTGAAGCCTGAGCATGAAGGTTTTGCGCCGATTGCAATCCTTGGTATATACTTAGCACCATTATTGATGGATGCGGGATTGATTGGCTTTGTCTTATGGGACAAAAGATATCTTGGTAAAATTATCACTGGTCTAGTGATCTTAGCAAATATTGCTTATGGAGTATTTATCACTTTAAATCAGTCGTTAATTTATAGCGGATATACAATCTCTGAGCGAGGCAATCATGTAGCAGTTATTAACGACTGGATGTATTATGTTTACGGTGCAGTAATTGCATTTGAAACGACTATAATGCTAGTGGCTTTGCTTTATCAAATTATCAAGGCTCGTTCTAAAAATATTCGCTATGGATATTTGTTTATCCTCATCACCGTAAGTATCGCTGGAATTCTATCGTTAATATTTGATATCATTCTGCCGGCACTTGGGAATTATAAAGATATCTGGCCTGGGCCGCTGGGGATGGGCGTGACAGTGATCGCAATCTATTACGCAATCTTGCGCTACCGGCTGATGCATCTAGCCTCTAGCTGGCTAAAGATTTTATCCTACATTATTCTGATTTCGTCGGCATCTATTATATATATGGTAATATTCTTTATCATCTTTACCGCACTATTTAAGATTCCAAATCCATCTGCATCAATCTTTATCTTGAACTTTATCATGATTGTGATAGTGCTACTTTTGATGCCAGTGCTAAATGAAGTGACAGCCTTTATTAATTCATTGATTTCTACAGGGCAAATTGACCTAGCCTATATCGTGAAAAAGTTAAACCATATGGCTACAAATGTAAACTTAAATGAACTTGCAGATTTTCTGGCAGACCATTTGCATTTTTCCTATGTAGGATTCTTGATCGATGGCAGACTATATGGTTCTGGGCCTTTAGCGCTATCTAGTGGCGAGATTCGCGAAATATCTAAATTAAAGCGCCCAGAAAAGGGTATCTGGCAGGAATTTAATGAGCCAGTAGCAGATGCGTTTAAGCGTCTAGATATTAACGCAGTAGCAGAGCTCCAAAATGCCAAGGGCAAGAAGTTTGGGCAGATTATCGTTGGTAAGCCGCAAGGCAAGATGACTTTTGAGAGGCGTGATTTGATTCAGTTAGAAATGATTATTAACCTAGTCGCAGCACTAATCGACACGAAAGCGTAGGTAAAATGTCCGCGGCAATGTTAAGGCAGACTCGGCTGACAATACTGCTATCTTTGAATGCAGTAGCAATTCTGCTGGCTGGCATTGTGATTGCGGGCGCAATCTGGATTCCAAAGAGTGATGCTGTTGTGTCGGAACGTAGCGATGTGGATGGAAAGGTAGAAAACACCGGCAATTTACTTGATTCTGCATCAGCAGAGGTGGATGCAACAAAGGAAGGGACAGACAGCAGATATGCTGCAGTAGCGGGAGTGTATGCTTCCGCGGCAGGTGGCTCGGCTCGTAGACGGACGAGTGGTGGCACTGTGGAAAGCGGAGGCCTCTGGGGTATAGACAATGTGACGATTTATCAGACAGCAGATATTGATATTTGTATCGATGAATCTATAGGTAATCTTGGTGATATGTACTGGCAGACGAGCAATCCAGACGTAATACAGGCGTTTTATGATGGTGCGCGGACGTGGCTAGGCTACCAAAACGAACAGTGCCGATATCCAAAGATTGTAGGCACTGGTACGACAACTATTACGGCCGGCACATATGATGGCTCGCGACGAGACACGATTAATGTGACGGTGATTGCTCCGCCAGCAGAGCAATGGAAGAGGGATGTTTTGTCTTTGGTAAATGCCGAGCGCGCGACTAACGGGCTGGGCGCTTTGGAGTGGGGCAGCACATGTGAAAATGCGGCCGGTGTGCGGGCGCTGGAGATTGTCGGGACATACTCGCATGTGCGGCCTGGGGGGGCGGATTGGGATACCGCCTGCCCGATTCCCTCCTCTGGTGGGAAGAGTGGCGAGAACTTAGCCGCTGGTAATGGCGCGGTTTCGCCAGAAACTGTAGTAGCGACATGGATGGCTTCGCCAGAACACCGAAAGAATATTCTAAACGGTGATTTTACCAAGATGGCGGTAGGGTTTGAATTCCGGCCAGACACCCAATACCAGACGTATTGGACGGAGATATTTTCGACATACTAAAAACCTATGGCGCGTTTTAACAATTCTTTTCTTAAGATAAAATCATCTAGCACTACTAGGCTGTCATAATTACTTTTTATGCCAAATAATTTTTCTAACCCTTTTTTAGTTTCTTTGCCATCACAATATAGATAACTACGGCCGTCTTCAAGGGAAATTACGTTTATTATCCATTTATCATATTCGGAAAAAACTTCACTCAATATTTCATTGTTAATATCTTCACGGTTAAATAAAATAATCTGGCCAATTGCTTCCGGAAGTAATGGACTCACCCACTCAGCCTTCATATCGCCAAGAATTGCACCTTTCAAGTCTTTGAACTGCTCATTTTCACAAGCTCTAAAATATTCTTTATGCCAATCTTGTCCTAGGTTTCCTATTTTTAGAAGTTCCGAATAGGCCCTATGGTCTCGCTCCGTAGTAATTTTAGATTTTAAATTGATAGTATTATCTAAGATGCCGGCCGAGAGAAGTTTACGTAAATCTTTATCTAGGAGATCTGTTCTATCAGCATTAACGAATCGTTCATAAATCTGAGTGCAGACTGCACCGATGGTTTCTATCTGGCTTTTTATAGCCGTATGATTTTTCCAGTATCCTTCATAGCCTGGGTGATGATCGATAATTTCTAGTATGCGGCCAGTATCAACAAAAGTATCAAAGAAATCAGGATTTGAAACATCCACCAAGATAAAATTTGCATCCGCAGTATTAACCATTTTATCTAATTGATACTTTGATTTTCTCAATATTGGCGGTACGGTTTGATTAACCTTGGTAGTAGAAAAAGCAAATACTTCTTCATTAGTAGTAGCGCGAAGCAATTCGCGATAAGCAAGCATACTTGCATATGCATCAATATCAAGATATTTTTTGCCAGCCGTGACAACAATCATAGTTTGATTATATCATACTCTAGAGATATTGAAATTCGCCTAAAATAAGCATATAATTATGGTAATATGCCTAAGTTTGAACTCACAAGTAAATATCAGCCGACTGGGGACCAGCCGGAGGCTATTCGTGCTTTGACGGAGGGACTAAAAAACGGCGAGCGCGAACAGACTTTGCTTGGTGTGACTGGCTCTGGCAAGACTTTTACGATGGCGAATATTATCCAGAATGCGCAGAAGCCGACGCTGATTCTGGCGCACAATAAAACTCTGGCGGCACAGCTTTATTCAGAATTTCGCGAGTTTTTCCCGAAAAACGAAGTGCATTATTTTGTCTCGTACTTTGATTATTACCAGCCGGAAGCATATATTGCATCAAGCGATACTTACATAGAAAAAGACTCGGCGATAAATGAGGAAATAGACCGACTGCGCCACGCAGCAACGGTGTCTTTGCTGACGAGGCCAGATACAATTATCGTGGCGAGCGTTTCGTGTATTTATGGTATTGGGTCGCCGGATCATTATGCTGAAATGTCATTGTCGCTATTTAAGAGAAACGGCGTGTGGGAGACAGGTAGTATTAGCGACGCCTTCTTGCGGGAGGGCAAGTCCTCACCCTTGTCGTCTCGGGCACCGGAGTTTCAGCCCGTCGTTACGAGTGAAACTCCTATCGTATTTCCGCTTCGCCGCGTCCCAAGGGGCGAACGTAAGGAAATAGATCCCGAGACTGACAAGAGTGCGGACTTGCCAACCCCCAGCAATTCCAATGCTAGCCTGTCGCAAACGAACTTCATCGTGTATCTCGTTGCAATGCAATATCACAGAAACGACCTAGCTTTTGAGCGGGGGAATTTTCGCGTGATGGGCGACACTATAGATTTGTTCCCTGCTAGCGGCGAGATAGCGTATCGATTTGAATTTGGCTTTGATACTTTGGAAAGTGTGAAAATTATTGACCCGCTGACGGCGAAAATTTTAGAAAAGCCAGAGCAGGTGCATATCTTCCCAAATACTCACTACGCCACACCAAAAGACCAGCTAGAGCGTGCGCTCACCACCATCCGTGCGGAGTATGACGAGCGGCTGAAATATTTTGAAAAACATGATAAATTCCTAGAAGCACAGAGGCTTTCCCAGCGGACTAAATATGATTTGGAAATGTTAGAAGAAACTGGCTTTGTGAAAGGTATTGAAAATTATTCGCGGCATCTAGACGGGCGCAAGGCGGGCGAGCCGCCAGCCACACTGCTAGACTTTTTCCCGGAAGATTTCTTGCTGATGGTGGATGAATCGCACATGACATTGCCGCAAGTGCGCGGGATGTATAATGGCGACCACGCTCGAAAATTGACTTTGGTGGAATATGGTTTCCGCTTGCCTTCAGCTTTAGATAATCGGCCACTGACATTTCTGGAGTTTCAGTCGCACATAAAGCAGGCGATATATGTCTCGGCAACGCCGGGCGAATATGAACTATCGCATTCACCAGAACCAGCACAACAAGTAATCCGCCCAACGGGACTGCTTGATCCAGAAATTGAAGTACGTGGTAGCGAGGGACAGATTGATGATTTGATGGAGGAAATAGACCGGAGGATTGCCAAAAATCAGCGGACTCTGGTGACGACTTTAACGAAGCGGATGGCGGAAGATTTGTCAGACCATTTGAAAGAGCGTGGCGTAAAGACTGCCTATATACACTCGGAGATTGATACTTTGGAACGCGGGGATATTTTGCGAGATTTGCGAAATGGCGTGTATGATGTGCTAGTAGGTATTAATCTACTGCGTGAGGGCTTGGACCTGCCGGAAGTTTCGTTAGTGGCAATTCTGGATGCTGATAAAGAGGGATTTTTGAGATCTGAAAGTGCTCTTATTCAGACAATTGGCCGAGCGGCGCGCCACGTGGACGGAAAAGTAATAATGTATGCCGACCATATTACAGAAAGTATGGAAAAGGCAATTTCTGAGACAAATCGCCGGCGCGAGATACAGCAGGAGTATAATGCGAAACATCACATTACGCCACATTCAGTGAAAAAGGATGTGTCTGAAGGCTTGCGGGCGCTGATTCCGGAGAAGGAAAAGGATAATAAATTAGATTTGAAGAAGGTGCCAGAGGAAGAGATTCCTTCACTAATTAAAGAACTAACTTCGCAGATGAAGCTGGCGGCAGCGAATCTGGAATTTGAGCAGGCCGCGGCGCTGCGGGATTTGATTGAAAAAATCAAAGCGGGCGAGAAATAGACTATAGTGTACGGTAAGCCTTCGGCTTTCTGTCCAGCTTATTATAGTGTCCGGTCGTAGATGTTTTCGCCGACTTTTGTGTGGCCGACTTTTTCGGCGGCGCGGATGATGTCGGTGACATCATCGGTAACTTTAAATAATTTAGTGTCGCCGTAATTAATCATTTTTTCTTTTAACATTTTGCCGATGAAGCGGTCTAAGCCGCGCCAATAACTTTTGCCGTAGAGAAAGACTGGCATGCGTGGCATCTTGCCCTCTTGCATGAGGACTAATACTTCGGTAAGCTCATCCATTGTGCCAAAGCCACCTGGAAAAAAGGCATAGGTCTTAGAAGACATCGTAAGCATCACCCGGCGGGAGAAAAAGTAGCGAAATTCTAAAGTGTCGGTAAGGTAAGGATTAGTATCTTGCTCGTCTGGGAGCTGGATATTGAGGCCGATGGAGCGGCCGCCGTATTCGTAGGCGCCGCGATTAGCTGCCTCCATAATGCCTGGCCCACCGCCAGTAATAACGGCATGGCCATTTTGCGCCAGTAGATTACCTAGCTTTCTAGCAGCCTTATAATATTTATTATCCTCGTGAACACGAGCAGAACCATAGACCGTAACGCCTTGAGGATAAGTGCGAACGAGCTTTAGTCCGCGACCGAGATCTGCGGCATAGCGGACAGCACGCTCGCGGTCTGCATCAGGGATGTTTCGAAAATCTTTGGCCATCCTTTTGATAATTTCATCTAATGATAAATCAGTATTCATTTTATCCTTTCTATATTTTCTGAATTGGCATGGGATGTAATTTTTCTTTGCCGGTGAGGATGCCGCGCTTGGCGCCAAGTTTATTGACTACAGAGGTAGAATTGGCAGAAGCAAAAATTAAAGAGCTTCGGAAAGATTTGCCCGCAGCGTAATGGGCGAGAAAGCCAGAGCCAAAGGCATCGCCGGCGCCAGTAGTGTCGCGAACAGGAATATCTTCATAAATGCCAAAGCGATAAGTATCGGTGCCATCCGTCGCAATCGCACCCATCGAGCCAACGGTAATAATACAGGTCGAGACATAATTAGACAGGTGCGATAATAATTCTGCCAAGACTTGGCCGGGGACGAGCTGGGCGGCCTCGACTTTGTTAAGCAAGAGAATATCTACATCTTCGAGTAGGCCCAGCAATTTCTTTTGCTCGATGATTTCGTTCTTACCCGGATTAAACATAATTTTACAGCCGAGAGATTTTGCCTTTTCAAAGAAACGAAGGAGGGTATCCATATCGCCACGAAGCGAGGTGACATAGAGCCAATCTGGGCGAATCTGGTCTAGGACATTCTCATCTAGATTATGAAACTCAGCTGAGGCGCCACGGTGGGTAAGAATAGTGCGCTCGCCAGTTTTAACATCAAGCATCACTACGGAACAGCCGGTATTAACTCGTGGTAAGATATTTACAAAAGTATTATCAATCCCCTCTCGGTCTAGGCATTCTAGGACAGCCTCGCCAGCCATATCGTGGCCAATATTGCCAAGGAAAATTGCCTGATGGCCATGCCGCGCAAAAGACACGGCAGAATTGGTGCCACCACCGCCAACTTCGTAGGACATTCTATCAATATCAATTTTACTGCCAATCACGACCCTACTAAAAATAGTTTCGCTGCCGACTTTTGCCCCGACAAAATCGTCGCGGTCTATAAGATAAATATCTTGAAGGGCAGAGCCAAGAGAAACGATGCGTGCCATTATAAAACCACTCCTCTTTTATCCAAATCTTCAACAAGTGCTTGGTAGGCTGCGGCCGGATCTTCTGCTTGGGAAATGGCACTGCCGACATCAATAACGTCAATACCACATTGGGCGAGAGTGCGAGCATTTTTGAGATTGGCGCCGCCGTCCCAGCCGATTTCTACACTATCTTTGATGCTTCTGATAATTGGGACTTTTTCGGTCTGGAGTAAGTCGGCAGTGCCGCCCTGCTGGCCGAGATTGCCGGAAAAGATCAGAACATGGTCGACTTTTTCTATTAGTGCACGGACATCGCCTGGGTAAGTTTCTTTCAGGAGTGCTAGGCCAGTCTTAATACCAGCGTTTGCTACTTGATCTAGAATAGGGTTTAAATCTTCGTTGGCCTCAGCGTGAAAAATACAAAGGCTAGGTTTTAATTCTAGAATGCGGGCGAGATGCTCGGATGGGCGAAGGACTAGCATATGCAAGTCAATATTTAGACCCTCTGGCCAGCGGATAGCCTGCAAAGGCAAAGTGGCAGTGGGAGTAAACTCGCCATCAGCAACATCTATTTGAATACGCTTGGTAAAATTAGGATAAGTAGTAAGCTCTGTCTGGTAGACATTTGGATCGTTAGTTAAAACTGCGGGGACGATACTAGCCATATATTTCCTCCTCATCTAAGCGACGAGTGCGGCGGATGTAACGCTCTTTTGGCAAAAAATGCGTAGTGACAAACACTGCCACAATTTTATTGATATCGCTGGTTTTAGTATAATCGGCAGATAGGCATAAAACATTGGCATTGTCATGCTCGCGGCCCTGCTTGGTGATCCTCTCGTCGTAGCCATAGATGGCACGCACACCTTTGAAACGGTTAGCCTGAATACAGACGCCTTGAGCAGAGCCACAGATAAGGATGCCGAGGCTATCTCTATTTTCCCTAATAGAGCGAGCCATCATGATGGCGGCATCGTTGAAATCATCGTCAGGCTGGAGTGTGGACGGCCCGAGGTCGATAACGTCAAAGCCGAGATTGGTATTCTTAAGTAGGCCAACGAGGCGTTGCTTTTCGGCAAAGCCACGATGGTCTGAACTTAAGAATAATCTAGGCACCTTTTATTAGATTCCTTTCCCAAAATCGGCGGATAATTCTACTAGGCGATTGAAATAGCCCCACTCATTATCATACCAAGCAACGATTTTAATCATATTGCCACCGACGACATCCGTAAGTGGCAAGTCGATAATGGCAGAGTGAGAATTGCCACGAAAATCTATGGATACCAATTCGTCATGAGAAACGTCTACGATGCCTTCATAATACGGCTCTTTGGCGGCCTGCTCGAAGACGGCATTTAATTCCTCTTTGGTGACATTACGCTTTAAAATAGCAGTAATATCGGCAATGGAAACTACAGGGGAAGGCACGCGGATAGACAAGCCATTGAAACGGTCTTTAAGGGTAGGGATGGTAAGAGCGGCAGCCTTGGAAGCGCCGGTGGTAGTCGGGACGATATTCTCGGCGGCAGCGCGAGCCTCTCTTAAATCCTTAGCTGGAGCATCTTGGAGGCGCTGTGAAGCAGTGTAGGAATGGACGGTAGTCATCATGGCCTTGTCAATACCGAAGCTATCCTCCAATATGCGCATAACAGGGGCGATACAGTTAGTAGTGCAGGAAGCATTGGAAAGGATTTCGTCCTCTGGGGCGATAATTTCCTCGTTAACTCCAAGCACGACAGTCTTCGCGCCCTCACCCTTAGCCGGGGCAGAGATAACAACTTTTCTAGCGCCAGCATTAATATGTGCACGAGCAGCGGCTGGGTCAGTAAAGAAGCCAGTACACTCAATTACGACATCCACACCTAGGTCACGCCACGGCAAATTAGCTGGATCCTTCTCGCTGAAGACACGGACTGGGTGCCCGTCAACAACAATATTTTCATCATCATACTCTACCGTATGATTATATGTGCCATACGAAGAATCGTGCTTTAAGAGGTGGGCTAATGTTCTTGTGTCGGTAAGATCATTTAGGGCCACCACTTCTAAATCGCGACGCTCGTAGGCAATTTTAAAGGCGTTACGGCCAATGCGGCCAAAGCCATTAATTGCTACTTTTACCATTTTTTCCTCCTAAATCTACAAAATATACTTGTTATAATTATAGCACAAGTAGTATAGAATAAGCAATATTTTTTATAAAAAACTCCCCCAAATTGGGGGAGTATTGCTTTTTTGCTGCAACTAACTACTTAATATGTAGCCCTTAAGAGTATTATCGGCAGAATCCGTATCATCATTTGCAGAATCTACATCATCAGGAATGTCTTCCGCAGTATCAGAGATATTAGAGTTATCCGATTCGTATTTAGCGGCATTATCATTTGAGCTATTAAGAGCACCCTGTGCAGAGCTTAATAATTGGCCAATGGTCTCACCAAGATTACCGCCATTTAAAGCTTCGTTGGATACTTCAACCTGCTTTAAAAGCTCGGGTAAACTACCAAGGATATTGGAAAAAACATTGCCGTTGCCGGCTTTACTAGAACCGCCCATATCGATGAACTGAGCGTTTTTACCGATGTCTGCCATAACGGTAGCCACATTAGTGGCAATCTGAATGCGAGCGTTTGCCTCAATCTCCAGCTGCTGAATACGGAAGTTGACACCTTCATTAGCTGCACGGGCTTTCGCAAGCTCCATTTCTGCCTTAGCATTAGCCAAACCTTTAGCTTCGATTGCAGCTGCCTCGGCCTCGCCGATAGCCCTAATCTTTTCTGCTTCAGCCCTACCAGTTTCAGCAGTATAGTTAGCATCGGCTTCGGCTTCGCGCTTTTTAGCCTCAGCTTTACCTTCAGCATCAGTAATAGCCGCATCCTTATCACCCTGCGCCTTCGTGCGGGCAACATTGGCCTCGGCCTCGGCAAAGATCTCTCTTTGACGAGCCTCGCCTTCTTTTCTGATAATCTCAGTGGCTTTGGCCGTCTCGGCCTCAGTTTTGGCAACTTCTTGCTCTTCTTTTTTAGCAAGGTTCTCCTGGCGTTTCTTTTCGACTTCTACCGCACCTTCTAGAGTTGCAATTTCTCTATTCTTCTGAGCCTGAGCAACCTTCTGAGCATTATTCGCCTCGACGTTCTTTTGCTCTGTCTCAATCTTGAAATCAGCTTTCTTGATGTCAGTAGTTTTTTGCTGCTCCGCGGTAGCCACTTCCGCATCAAGCTCTGCAATCTTAGCATCTTTATCGGTAGTAGCTGTCTTCTTACGAATCTCAAAGCTATTTTCTGCCTTGATATTCTCAGCCTGGCGATGAGTCTCCTCGCGATCTTTAGCGGCAATATCGTGATAATAAGTGGAATCCTTAGCATCACGAACTTCCTGGATGAACGGGCGAACAGTGTAGCCTAATTCCGAGATAGTATCGGAAATATTCTTACGAACTTTGTCATCCAATTCATCCTTGCCAATCATAGCCTCGAGTGGCGTCATCTGGGAGATAACCGCACGCATACCACCAGCAACGATGTCCTTCAGGATTTCTTCAATCTCTTGCTCATTCTTGTCTAAGAATTGGCGAATTGCCGACTGAAGCTCTTCCATCCGATCCGAGTTCGGACTATAGGAGAATCCCCAATCGATGTCGATTTCGACACCGGTCTTAGTCTTCATAGTATCTCCATCCTTACTGGTTTTGTGAACGCAGATATCAAAGCGTTTTGCCCTTTGAATTACCGGAATAACGATTGCTGCGCCAGCCACTTTAATAGTCGGAACTTCCACCTCGACTTCTTCGAAAGTCGGCTTCAAAATAGTTGCAGTTTCATCCTTACCGGTTTCCTCGTTATGGACTGTTGTCTCTACCTGTTGGTACCTCTTTACTTTTTTGCGAACTTTTTTAGTGGCACCTACGCCAGTAACAACAAGCACTTCGTTACCATTTACTACTTTGACCATACTAAACAGCAAAGCAATAATGACTACTACGCCAATAACTATCGGCAACAACGGGCTACTTAAAATACTGAATAAAATTTCCATTTTATCCCTCCTCCTTAATGGATGATGGCTCATACAAATAATTAGCAACAAAATATAAATGTACGAACCTATTAAAAAGTTATCGTGTCTATTATATCATATTCTTTGTAAATTCGCAAGAAAAATCGCCCAGATTGGGCGGTTTTTCTTTTTCAAAGTGATTATGCTCTTGCAAAATGAGCAAATGCCCTGTTCGCTTCTGCCATGCGGTGGCAATCTTCCTTCTTCTTGAAGGCGGCACCAGTTTCATTGTAAGCGTCAACGATTTCAAGCTCTAGGCGCTTGGCATAAGGCATACCAGCGCGAGCGCGAGCAGCCTGCACTAGCCACATAAAGGCAAAGTGCTGCTGGCGGTGGCCAGAAATTGGGAATGGAATTTGATAGTTAGCACCACCGACACGGCGGGATTTAACTTCAAAATCTGGGGAAATATTAGCGAGAGCCTTTTCAAAGACTTCTACCGGATCCTCAGAGCCGACTTTCTTAGCGGCGCCTTCCAATGCAGAATAGACTGCACGCTCGGCGAGCTGCTTTTTACCGTCTAGCATGGATTTATTGATTAATCTCTGGACAAGCACGGAGTCGTACTTGCGATCTGGAGATAGTTTACGCTGAAGTGAAGTTGTAACTTTCCTAGACATTATTTATCTCCTTTCTTAGCACCGTATTTAGAGCGGCCCTGCTTGCGGCCATCAACACCTTGAAGGTCTAATGTGCCACGCACAATGTGGTAGCGGACACCTGGAAGATCTGGCACACGGCCACCGCGCACTAGCACAACGGCGTGCTCCTGAAGGTTGTGACCTTCGCCACCGATGTAAGCCCAAACTTCCTGGCCGTTAGTAAGGCGCACACGAGCGACTTTACGTAGAGCGGAGTTCGGCTTCTTTGGTGTCTTGGTGGTAACTTTGATACATACACCACGCTTCAGCGGAGCTGGCTGGTTGTAATACCGAGTCTTGAGGGTATTAACAATAGAGCCAAGAGCTGGAGCTTTGGATTTCTTAGTAGCCTTCTTGCGAGGCTTGCGAATCAACTGATTAATAGTTGGCATTATTTTCCTCTATAATTAACTTTTATAACTTGATAATTCCCTATTTCTTTACAGCAATACGAAATAGAGCTAAACCTTAACTCTATTATACCGCAAGTTGCTTATTTTTGCAAGAAAAAGACCCTGCTTTTTGCTTAACTAGCAGGGTCTGGGGGTGTGATGGGTTGCATCTTTTGATACGGCGTGCCAGCCAAATCAAACGGAACAGCGTATTCTTGATCGAGTCCACCGGTTTTTACTAGTACTAGGAAGTGTGCAAAAGCCTCGCGCTCGAGAAAGAATAAGTTGGTAGCACCATTTTTGTCGCCGCCGTCCAGATTAGCAACATAGTTGGATGGCTTCATCTTCACCGGTGGCGACTGATACTCATAGCAGGTGTCAAGATCGCCAAGCGAATAAAGGTCAATCCAGCTAGTAATCAGGCAAGTTTCATTGTCCATCAAGGTAGACATATCTACTTGCCAATGGCTCGTCTGGAAGCTGTAAAAATAGGTGGTGCTGCCGTCCGCGGCCTCAATAGGCGTACAGACAGGAACCGCCTGCGGGTAATAGTCACGAAGTAGTGAACCAAAATCAAAGAAATTAAGGCTCATTGCCATATCGGCAAGGCTCCCCTGATATCTCTCTGTATATACAGGATTTGTACTAACAAAATACTCCTGTAATTCTTTGGCTGTAGGACTTTCGCTGCGACAGTGGCGAAAATAGTAGCCACCAATAGTACTAGTCGCGACTAGTACTGCCGGTAATGCACAAAGTGCAGCCCTTATTACGATTTTACTTTTCATTTTTTCTCCTCCCCAGAAAAAATAGAATATGTTAAAAAGAACTATCTAGCAGAAATTGCCAGATAGTTCTATTATACCATAATTTAAAATAAAAGTAAACTATTTTTTGTTAGCATTCTTGGCGGTAAGACCATCTAGGAAGGTCTTGAGAATTGACCAAGCTAGCGCGTTAATGCCAAGGATGGCAGCGGCGCCGCAAGGCACAAATAGTAATGTGATGCCGAGGCTTTGATTGATAAGGGCGATAATGCCGCAAACCATCAAGCTGGCCAGAGTAGCAAAACTATAAAATAGCTGCAAAAGCGTATAAGTCTTACCCTCTTTGTATAATTTGAGATAATATTGCTTAATTGTATCCATAAGTATATTATATCACAGATAGTAAAATAAGTCAACTGTGGTAATGTTTTTATTGATTATTTGGCTATAATATGTTATAATTATAGTGAAAAAGTTGCGTCGTGGCGGCTAGTTTCGTACATTTATATGGAGGAGGGCAAAGATGAAAAAGAACAAAATGACAGATGACGAAAGCTTTATGGCTATACCCGTGTTTATATTGTTCGCGCTTGCTGTTATAATGTTAATTGCACTATTTTGTTATACCAGCTCAAAACCTGCATCAGAAAAACAGCATGAGGAGATAGTATCGGCAACTGAAGTTACTGCAAAAGGTGAGGTGACGGAAGAAGTAAAAGATAAGCCAGAGGAAATAGAGGAAGTAGAGAAAGAAGCGGAGGAGCCACTCGTGGCAAAGGAAATTAGCGAAGAACAGATTATAAATCGCTTCGTTAAGCCGCCGACAGATGAAGATGATTATTTCAATTTTCATAGCGGCAGCCTTGAAATAATGTGCAACGGATTGCATTATTTCGACTTTGGCGGGCTTATCACTCAGGATCTTGGGCTGTATGCTGGGCAATTTCTTCATGAAGGTAACTATGAGGAACGGATAAAACTGAGTGGCAATCCAGCTGCGATTGTCAATGACGAGCTCAACACTGGACTAGTCATAAGTGGGGATGAAGAAGGGATACTGAGGAGCAATTCTGAAAGACTTTTGGCTATCTCCACATTGATTGCCTCTGATGAAATAGCTTCGCGTATCACCATAAAAAGAGGTGATACGCTCTACCGTTATCAGTTGGAGCCAGTGCCATTCCGAACGGACAGAATAGTAATGACGGCGAGTGGACAAACTGACGGAGACTCCTTTAGATTTGGGTTACCTTACCCCTTTATGATGGAGCGAGAAGCTTTTAAGGTGTTTATTGATATCATAAAAGCTAACGCCATCGAAGATGATAATCCGTTCGAAACAATAGGAGTAGAATACGAGACACTAGACGTAGAAACTGAAAGCAATGATTAAAGGCTTCCACGACAGCCTAAACCAAAACCCCGCTCGGTGAGCGGGGTTATTTTGTGGCTATTATTTATTGACTTCTACGAGGTAATCTAGGGTTTTATCGATTGTCATGCGATTCTTGATGTCTTGGCGGACATTTGGATCTTTTAGCTGTTTCAAGGCCTCTGGGGATTTCTTGTAAACTTCCTTCAACTCGGCGAGTTTCGCATCCACGTCTTTATCATCGGCGGTGATTTTCTCATCGCGGGCAAGTACCTGCAAACAGAGGGAGGACTTCACGCGGAGCTCGGCAACTTCTGTAGCCTGCTTTTCCCAATCTTTCTCGGTCTGGCCGGTCTGCTTGAGATAATCCTCGAAGGACATACCTTGAGCCTGAGCGTTGCGGGAAATATCATCCTTGATGAAGCGAAGCTGGTCTTTAATCATTACCTCTGGGGCAGAAACTTTAGATTTTTCTACTAATTTACGGACAAGGTCGTCCTTGAACTTTTCGTTAGCCTTGTATTCGTTTTGAGCCTCGAGATTCTTCTTAATATCAGCCTTTAATTCGTCCATATTCTTGAATGGACCACATTTTTTAGCGAAATCATCGTTATATTCTGGCTTTTTAATCTCGGTGACTTGCTTTAAGAGGATATTAAAAGTAGTCTTTTGGCCGGCTAAATCCTTATTGTGGTAATCTTTAGGGAAGGTAAGCCCTAAGTCGAAGCGATCGCCGGCTTCGTGGCCAACGATGCCATCTTCAAAGCCTGGAATGAAGGAATTCGAGCCGAGCTCTAATTTATAATCCTTGGCAGCACCGCCGTCAAAGGCGACGCCATCCTTTTTGCCTTCAAAGTCGATGGTGACTTCATCAGATAGCTTGGCGGCACGCTTGACTGGGGCCTTCTCAGCGTAAGCCTTGGCGATATTATCAAGCACATCATTAACTTCTTTAGCGGTAACTTTCGGTAGTTCCCTCTTGACGCCAAGCTTCTTGTAATCGCCGAGTTTAATCTCTGGGAGAATATCGGCAGTGGCGGTATATTCGGCGATCTCATCGGGGACAAATTTGGTAACATTGACATTTGGGATAATGAGCGGAGCTTTCTTGGCTTCCTCAAAAGCCTTTGGTACAGAGGTACGGATAGCGATATCTAGGGCGGTAGCGCTGATATCATTTGGATCCAGATGCTTTTCGGCGACTTCTAGTGGGGCCTTGCCCTTCCTAAAGCCTTGGACTTTTACCTCGTTTGCGAGTCTAGCGATGGCCTTTTTGCGGGCCTCTTTTAAATCATTTTTGTCTAAAACAACTTTTATTTCTACTTTGGTGTCGGATAAATCTTTACTTGTAACTTTCATAGTTACATTATAGCATATCTTAAGAGATGATGCCAGTGCTAGAAGAGGTGCGGAGGTGGCGGAGCAAATTGGAACGGTCTGCGCCGAGCTTAGCCTCGGGGGCAAGGATATTGTTTGGATCGAAGGCTTTTTTAACCTTTTCGTAGAGGTCCCTTTCTGGCTGGCTGTAATCTTCGTTGATGATAGCGCCTTTGACACGACCTTCACCACCACCATCTACGAGGCGGCCTTCGTGGTCCTTCACAAGATGGTAATAATCAGTAATAAAGCGAACTATAGTCTGGCGACCATCAATAGAGGTGAAATCTAATTCTGGGCGAACAGTATAATCGCTAGTAATACAGGAGCCATAGATGGGTAAATCCATTTTGTAGGTCTCTTCCATAGTTTTTAACTCAACAAGGAAGTTAGATAGCTGTTCGATAGGCACGTGGGCGCCATCTACGACTGGGGTACGTTCTAGTAAAGTATCATCGTTAAGATAGGAAGAAAGTGCAGAGGATAATTCAGTAAAATCATTGGTATTTTCAGGATTTTCCACGGCTACAGATACAGTTTCTGGGAGGTAGCGGGTAAGTTTTTTCAACTTTTTCTTGATGCGACTAGGCTGACCATTGAAGGTGGCAATAATGTAGTAACTTTTACCACGAAGCGGCTGGAGAATTTCTATATCTTTACCGTTTTCGGCGGCTTTATGGAAAATCCGAGCGTCGTAAATATTTAAATCTGTAGGATAGAAATTAGCAACCGTCTGCAAGAACTCCATGGCTGGACGAACAGACTTAAAGCCAACAGCCATACGCGTAGGAAAATGTTCTAGCGGCTCAGCACGAAGGATGACCTCTGTAATAATACCGAGCGTACCCTGTGAGCCAAAGAATAATGGGAGCATATCAAAAGTCTTGCGCTTAGTATTGAAGACTTGGGTAATCATCTGGTAGCCCTTGGAAGCAGGCTCTAAGGTGGACAAATCTTCAATGGTATCGAAATCGTCGTTGATAATTTCGTCGAGGCCGCGATAGACAGATCCCTCAAAATCTGGGAGGTTTTTAGCACGGGCGAGGCCACGAAGTGTGAAATTGGTCGTTTGAATACAATCGCCAGTGGCTAGGACTGCCTCGATACGATCAACATAATAATAGACACTGCCGCGCTCGCCTGCGAGAGGATTGGCCGGAAAACTAGCGATGAGGCCGCCAACGGTTTCGCGTGGGTCGCTATGAACTGGAATGGTGAGACCATGCTCGGCAAGGACAGCTTGAAGTTTTTCCATGGTGACACCTGCCTGAACGCGGACAAGGCGACTGCGCTCGTCCACTTCTAGGATGTCATTAATTTTCTCTGTAGAGATAACCATACCTGAGCCAAGATCTGCTCCGGTTTTATCAAGGCCAGCGCCCCTAGTGGTAATGGGCAGACTAAAGCCTTTTTCAGATAATTGGTTCGAGAAGCGGATAAGGCGGCGAATATCATCGGTATTGCGAGGGATGGCGACAAAGCGCGGGACAATCTTAAGGATGGAACGGTCTGTGGAATAGGCCTCCAAAATTGATGGCTTGTCGTAGACGTTGCCAACAATATGCTGGTTCAGATACTTGGCTATCTTATTCACTTTCCCACCTTTTCATAATATCTATTTTATCACACTTATGGCTTTTTGCGCAATAAAAAACACAAGAAAAATCGCCAATTTTGGTGATTTTCGGTCTCCATTATTTGGCGATTCCCAGTACTACGGCAACTTCTGGTTTTTGGTGCCCGGGACAGGACTTGAACCTGCATGCATTGCTGCACATGCTCCTAAGGCATGCGTGTCTACCAGTTCCACCACCCGGGCGGGTGATATATTGATTATAACAAGTTTTTATAATTATGTAAACTATGGGGTGCGATTTTTGATGGCGCGGACTGCCGCCCAAGATTCTACACCATTGAAACGGTCTGTAGCGGAAACCAGACGGTAATCATCTGGGAAAGTCCGAACGTTTTTATTGTAAAAGTATGTCATGTCTACCTGATAAATGCCGATGGCTGGCACATCTTCTACCCAATATTTAAGGAAGGTATCGTAGCGGGTGGTGCGAATCTCTGGATTCATACTACCACGGGCGCCAAGGATAAGGGCATCTAGTAATTTATTGTTGTAATTGGACAGGTTGAGGCCAGAGCCGCCACTCTGAGAAGAGTGATAATATGGGAATAGATCTGGGTTAGCACCAAGATCAATTTCGTAAATTAAAATGTCATAAGAACGGGGACGAACGACGTTAATCAGGAAATCTTGGCCCGGCTCGGCAATACGCTTATTCACTTTAAAGCCAAGGCCAGTTAACTGTAGCTCTAGATTATCTGCTAGAGTTGGAAGATAGCCAGTATTTACCGTAACGAGATTTAGCTCGGCGCCTTCAGAGAGGCCGGCCTCGGAAATCATCTGTTTGGCAGAATTCGGATCGTATTCGGGTAAGGCCGGATAGCTTAGTCCAGAAATCTGCGTATCGAGAATTGGATAATCCAGCGGCATTTCATCGCCTAGGGGCGCACGGAGCGATTTAAGATCTATGCCTTTTTGGATGGCGCGGCGGAGATTTACATTATTCATAAGCGGGCTAGTAGTATTAATAAAAGCATACACGCCACTATTTAATGCGGCCTGTTTTTTGATGATGCTGTTAGAGGAAATATCGTCATCATCGGTGGCATCCAGCTCGGCAGTGGCGGTAACGGCGCCGCTTTGCATGGCAGTTTTAATATCGTTAGCAGAAAGATAAGCGTGAATAGCAAAGGAATCTAGGAGTGGCTTGCCCTGATAATTGGCAGGGTTAGCATTCATATATACTACCTTTTCCCCTTCGGTGCCGACGGCTTGGCTAGCATTATAGGTGAAAGCGCCAGAGGTGACTGGGCTAGTGCTAAAGGCATTTTCTAGAAGCTTGTCGCTGGGGACATCTTTTAAAATGTGCTCTGGCAAAATTGGAAAGGTAAGACTGGTTGCAAAACTGGCATAAGCAGTAGGTAATTTGAAGATAAGATTGCCATCAGACTCCTCCAACTTGACACCACTAAGGCTAGAGGAATATGCAGTATTGACTTTTGGATCTTGAATTGTGTGGACGGTATAAATGATATCTTTATTGGTAATAGGCTCACCGTCGGACCATTTTAGATTGCTGCGCAACTTGACCGTCCAGACTTTGCCAGTTTCATCAGCAGTGACAGATTCTGCTAGGCTAGGGCTAGTATGGCCAGAATAATCTGTAGCGGTAAGCGTGCCAAACATTAGCCTGGATAGAGATTTTTCGCTACTAGTGGTGGCAAAAAGAGGATTAAGCGAATTAACCTTGCCGAGAGTAGCTTCGGTATAGGTGCCGCCGCCGGTAAAACTTTCTACTGCGTAAGACTCCCGATACCAGAAAGTTTGAGTGACGGCAAGGGCAATAATGGCTGTAACAAGCAACATCCACTCTAAAATAAGCAAACGGACTTTGCGTGCGTTATCAATACGCTCTACCAAGTTTTCTTGGATATGCTCTACACTATTATCGCCAGCCTTGCTAACTTTGCGGCGAAAGCGCAAAAAATGCTTCTCGATTCTCTTCTGCCCACTTTTTCGCCTTCTGATTGCCATCTTGCCTCTATTCTGGAATTAGCAGTAATCCTAATATTGAGAGGACAAAAACCAATGCAGTGACGATAGTGGCGTTAAATAATGACTTATCAAGGCCGCGGCGAGTAGTATATAGTTCCCCGCTAGCGCCAAAGCCAGCACCGAGAGAGGCACCCCTCTGCTGAAGGAGGATTAAAAGAATTGTAAGCACTGCTGAAATGAGCGTGGTAGTCTGTAAGATATTTCCTAAATTCATAGTATCTATTATATATGATGTGGGGGGAGATTTCAAGGTTTAAACTGGGTGATACTAAACTGAGCGATGCCTAGTTCGCATAATAAAACCTTAAATCTCTTATCTTCAAAATTGTTCAAACTCGCTTTCACAAGATGCCTAGATTTTACCTTCTACTCTTGAAACGCCTACGTTTTTGAAAAAGTAAAGGCACAAGGCCATTGACTTTTTCAAAAGCCTCCGGGATACTGTTTCTGCGAGTAGAGGATAAAATCTCTCATCTTGTGAGACAAAATATTTTCCAAATTGGGAGTTTTCACAAAGTTTTTCGGGCTAAGAGGTTCAAGGTTTTAGCTGTCGAAGACGCAGCGGATTCCGAATCCTTGCCATTTGGCGAGATGGCTTTGTGGGTCATAAACTGCACCATAAAAAACCATTAAATATGCTTGATATTCCGTGTTATCGTAGCCATAATATGTTCTTGTCCAGTAAAAGCCAATCTGTTGATTCCCCAATATGCTAGCATAGTTACCATTATAAGGAAAGAACAGTGGTGCCTTTATCATTCTGGTATAGATTGCCCGTGCAGCTGATCCATCAGTGTATCCAGATGGTATTGGATTGCCATTATCATCATTATATAGGCTAATAAGGCGAGAATAAGATTTGTTACCATAAGCATCTGGATTCCGCCATCCGGAAGAACAAAGAGATTCGTTAATGGTGGTTTCCGTGGTGTCTTTGCCAATAGTAGCTGTAATCGCCGACCAGTTATAGTGATTACCTACCTTAGATCCATATATATCTGTTGCATCAGAATTATATGAAAGAACCTGAGCAGTATTATATGCAGAGGTATCACCATTAGCTATATTTGGAGGTAATACTCTGTCCTGTGTCACATTACTATCACTCGGATGTAATGTCCTCCCTCCATCCAACGCCAAATTTTGCACCATCCAACAATTCCCATCTGCTAGATGTGCTATCTTATAAGATTTATTATCTCTACTATCCTTTAAAGTATAGATATTATGGCCATCAGTAGTACCATAAGGTAGATTATTACAGATATTTGCTGTCATTTGTTGCATGGTAGTAATGTCTTCTATTAGCGGCTCGCCAGTGTAGGTAATCGCATTTGTTTCTGCTAATACTCTACCAAAGTGAGTAAGAGTTAATTCTACAGTATAACTGCCTACACCTAGATTAGGTGAAGTACAGGATACATTAAGGAAGTTATCACTATCTAGATTAATAGTAGGAGAAGTACAAGTGCCTTCTTCTACTTTAGTACTTACTCCATCTACTATGGCTGTTCTATAGAAAGATACGGTAGCAGTAGCTTCTGATACTTCCTCAGCTGTAGTGGAGATAGAGGTATAGATGGTAACTGGTTGGTTAGGAGAGGATAGATCTATAGTAGGAGTAGTAGCACCACCATCACCACAGGTAACTGCTCCAGTAGTACTATTAGTTACACAGACTCTTATTTCGCTCGGCTGCTCGGCTAAGGCAGTATATAGTACAGTATTACTATAACTTCCGGCTGGGATGTCTCTGCCTGCTTTTACGCCGTAGTAGATAGTAGTATTAGATGTTGGTTCAGTATCCTGAGTA